>NZ_RZTJ01000080.1:0-1492 GCF_003997065.1 Mesorhizobium sp. M6A.T.Ce.TU.016.01.1.1
TTTAAGTGCCACGTGACACGTCCGGCAAATCCGCGATCATGTCCGCTGCTGAGGCGATGTCGCTCTTCTGGCCTGCCGTGAGCATCAGCCGTATCGGCCTGCCCTGGGCGTCAACTAGCGTGTGGATCTTGGTTATGAGCCCGCCTCGCGAGCGACCGAGACTATGATCTCGATCCCCGTTTTTGCTGTCGCGCCCTGCTGATGGACGCGAACAATAGAGGTGTCGATCATCTGCACCCTACCGTCATGCGCTTTAGCAATTTCGTCCATGAGGCGGTCCCACCACACCTGCTTTCCGCCATCGGACAAAGCGGTTGTAGCAGGTGGTGCGCGGGCCGTATCGCTCCGAGAGGTCCCGCCAAGGCGCACCGGACCGCAGTACCCAGAAGATGCCGTTTAGCACCCGCCGATCATCGACGCGCGGCACCCTCGCGGCTTGTTGGGCAACAGCGGCTCGATCACGCACCATTCGAAGTCAGTCGGGTCATATCGGCTCATGATGAGCCTGAATCAGATTCCGCCGCAGTATGAAAGCCTCGGTCGAAAACGACCTCTTGTCGCACATTCATGATTGCGACAGGAGGTCGCTATAGCAAGAACCCGGTCATCCATTCCGCGCTGTAGAATCCTGCGGCAAGAATGATAGCGATGGCAACCAGTCCGGTCCAAATACCCCGCATAGCGAAGGGCGACAAAATAGCTATTGCGAGGATACCACCCCAGACCAATGCTGATCTCAGGTAGATTTCCTTGTTCGCATAGTTCCAGGAGCCGCCCTCCATCGGTCCCTCCGTCATCCCCCAAGGATAGCACCCCTGCGCAGCCGGTGGTGGCCAGCATGCGGCCGCCTTCGAGGCTTCGAGATAGTCAAGGACGACCAACAGGAGGAAAGCGCAAAGAGATGCTTGGACTAGTATTTCGATGAGGCTGGGCTTGCGGACCGTCATGGCCATTACTGTATGTCGCCGCAGTTCCGCTTTCCACCCATCCGGTTATGCCGAATTTATGAGTTCTCAACCTAGGCAGCTACACGTTGGGTCCTGTTCCAAGCCAAAGCTCGCTGCAAAGGCGCATAGCTTTTGGCGACGACGCGAGTTGGCATCGGTCAGAAACGCGACCTGCTCTGCGCGCCCCAACCCGCCTCTTGTTGAGCGGCACGTGCTCCAAATAAGCATTGGAGACGAACAGCGTTTCCTTCGGGTGGCCAAGAACAGCATCCGATACTTTTAAGTCTACAAAATTGGTAGACATACTGCACAGCGAAAGTACGAGTCATTCCAACTGGAGCAGGACGATGACATTTGCTGTGGAGAGATTGTCGAGAAGGAAGTTTGGTGCGTTCGTGACCGCTTTTGCGGTCACATTGGCCGCTTATTCCTCCCCCCTCACTGCCCAGGCGGGTAGTCCGGACGCGGGCAAGCTGCCGACCAAAATCCCGGCGGGCACTGTGCTTCGCATGGGCGATCCCGAGACGCAAAAGGCGCTGGAATTA
>NZ_RZTJ01000081.1:0-1465 GCF_003997065.1 Mesorhizobium sp. M6A.T.Ce.TU.016.01.1.1
CTCCTGCGCGCTTCGCTGAGCATCAAGGCTGTCGGCGCCAACTCCGACCAGACCGCTGGCATCAGCATCGTGCGTCGCGCGCTGCAGGCTCCGGCTCGCCAGATCGCGGCCAACGCCGGTGCGGAAGCATCGATCGTTGCCGGCAAGATCCTCGAGAACACGGGCGCGACGTTCGGCTTCAACGCCCAGACCGGCGAATATGGCGACATGATCGCCATGGGTATCGTCGATCCGGTCAAGGTCGTGCGCACCGCTCTCCAGGACGCGGCCTCGGTCGCCGGCCTGCTGGTCACCACCGAAGCCATGATCGCGGAGGCTCCGAAGAAGGAGTCGGCCGGCGGCGGCATGCCTGGCGGCATGGGCGGCGGCGGCATGGGCGGCATGGGTGGTATGGGTGGCTTCTAATCCAACCCATCAGTCTTCAGATACGGAAAGGGCGGCGGCGACGCCGCCCTTTTCTTTGGCGCGAACCTTGGTCCGAAAAAACGATCAGCGCGACCGCCCGCCATCGGATGCAAATTTTCAAAGCGACGTTCCTCGCATGGTTGTCGACGGCGGTGTCCAGAACGTCCAAGGATTCTCCAGTCGAGGACACCCTCCGGGTGCAACGCATGAACGCTGTGAAAGAGGCTGAGGGCCAATTCCTGTGCTGAGTTCTCTCCGAGCCATCGCCTTGCTCCATTCTTGGCACCTGCCGTTGAGCGTTGGGCGACTGCGAAGGAAAGAGTAGTGAAAGGGTCAGACGTTGCGATGGGCCGACCCGGCACCACGGGCCCACCCACTACATCGGCTGGCTGCATGCGAACAAAACGATCGAAGCACCAGCCCGAAGCGTAGCCCTTTTTACCGGCAGCTGAAAATCCAGGTCCATCAAGAGCATGAATCGGTCACCTGTGATCGATTCAGAAAACGCGTTGGACGCGCCTGATATACTCAGGGAACGTGAAGTATGAACAGGGGCGGCCACCATCTTCATTGCATTGTGAATCTTCTGCGGCTGCGCGATGGGCACAACAAAGTCGGCTGTGCGGGCCATATGATCGTCATGGCGATCGCACTGAAAGCAGGACAGGAGATCGAGAGCGCGGGCCGGGAGGTCGGCGGTGAGCCGCTGGCGTCGTGGCTTCTAAGACATCAACGTCTTCGAAAACCGTTGGAGAATACCTGGGGGCGGGTGGACGAAAGCGTGCGATCGGCCTAGACGACATTCGCACCTCCCCAAGTCCGCCGAGAGCACTATGAAGCAGCAGCGACCCTTTGTCGTCGGGATCAAACAGAAGCGTGGGTCTCGTGAACCGGCCACAGTCAATCTGGGCCGGCATCGACCTGGCCGCCATCAAGGACGCTTTGCAAAATTCCCGCCGCGAAGAACGGTGTCAATGAACGCGGGAACTCGTCATTGGTCAAACTTAGAAGCATCCCGACGCCGCTGAGACGGGCGAGCAGGTACTTATCACGAGAACAG
>NZ_RZTJ01000082.1:0-1455 GCF_003997065.1 Mesorhizobium sp. M6A.T.Ce.TU.016.01.1.1
GGCCGGGACCGCGAGGGGGCCTCGTCTGAGGAGGGCGTCGATGAAGCGGCGTCGTCTGCCGAGCAGGACGCGCTGGCGCAAGAGTTCGCCGAAATCGATGCCTTGCTCGCCCGCTCGACAAACGTGCTTGCCGGCATCGAGGCCGGCCCGAAAAGGCCGCCGGCGGATCACCGGCCGACGCTGGTCTACGATCTCGACTGGAATGAAGACGAACGGTTGGCCGAATGGAAAGCTGTGCTGCAGGCAACAAAAGACCTGCCCGCCGTGCTGGGGGTCGCGCTGCTCATCGACGCCTGGACCGAGATCGAGGTGTTGCAACACGCGCCCTGGCTCGGGCCTCTGTTGGCCGCGGCGCTGCTGCGACAGGCCGGCACGACCGCCAACCATCTCACCGGCCTCCATGCCGGCGCGCAGAAAATCCCGAGGGAGCGACGGCGCGCCCGCGACAAAGTCGTGCGCTTGCTCGCCGGGCTCGAAACCATCCACACGGCGGCGTCGGCAGGGCTGGAGGAACATGATCGGCTGGTGATGGCCCGGGGACAGCTGGAGCGGCGTTTGCGGTCGCGGCGTAAGAGCTCGAAATTGCCAAAACTTGTCGAGCTAGTGCTGGCGCGGCCGCTAGTGTCGACGGCGATGGTCCAGAAGGAATTGGATGTCAGCCGCCAAGGGGCGCTGGATCTCGTCGGCGCGCTCAACCTGCGCGAAATCACCGGCCGGAAGCGGTTCCAGGCCTGGGCCGTCGTTTGAGGGTGGAGCCTGCGGCTCGGGGGTGAAGCACGATGATTGCGATTCTCGACACGCCGCCGATCCTGTCGCGGCAAGGTGCTAGGCCGCGAGCTGGAGGAGGCAGTTCCCGCAGCCTGTTCCGCGCCGCCACAGGAGGGCGACGACGGGTGGCAAGGTGAATTCTCGACTGTAAGGAATCTTCTCCCCGCCTATGTCGTCGCCAATTGTGCATCAGGTTGTTGCACAATGCCGTGTCAGAGGTCAGACGCTTACAATTGGTAATGTCTCTCCGATGCCTCGACCCCAATGGCAGCAGTATCCAATCGTTCGACCTGTCGGGCGATCAGTGGGAGGCATTGTCCCGGGAAAATAGGC
This sequence comes from Mesorhizobium sp. M6A.T.Ce.TU.016.01.1.1, assembly GCF_003997065.1. Taxonomy (NCBI): domain Bacteria; kingdom Pseudomonadati; phylum Pseudomonadota; class Alphaproteobacteria; order Hyphomicrobiales; family Phyllobacteriaceae; genus Mesorhizobium; species Mesorhizobium sp. M6A.T.Ce.TU.016.01.1.1. The sequence goes on from NZ_RZTJ01000082.1 coordinate 1,102, forward strand.
TGGCTCGCCATCTCACAATGCCGTGTTGTCAAGCACAGGTTGCCTTGAAGTGGTCGCGCCTGGGCACAAGGTTCTTCGCTCACAAAGCCGTAGGTGCGTGCAACTGGGCACCCGAGACCGAGGAGCACCTGCATCTGAAACTCCTTGCTGTCGAAGCTGCCCGGGCATCCGGATGGTCGGCCGAAACGGAGGTTTTGGGTGAAACGCCAGAAGGTGACCGCTGGAAGGCTGACGTTCTGGCGGCAAAGGGAAATCACAAGGTCGCGGTCGAAATCCAATGGTCAGGTCAGACACCGGAGGAAACGCTTAGTCGGCAAGAACGGTACCGAGAATCTGGTGTCCGAGGTCTGTGGC
>NZ_RZTJ01000083.1:0-1454 GCF_003997065.1 Mesorhizobium sp. M6A.T.Ce.TU.016.01.1.1
CTATTGCTGACATCAGCGGATTTGATGCTTCGGCCATTCCGGCTCGACAGGCCGAAACAGCCAGAGGCCACCACAGAGCGCCGTCAGATAGACAACCGCCGCTGCCCCAAATAGGCCCTGCGCGCCAAGCGCATTCATCATGCTGCCGGCGACGACGGGGCCGATCATCGCGGCCAGAGCATAGACGGAGGCAAGGGCGGCGGTGGCCGCCGTCAGCATCTCAGCCCGGAAGCGGTCGCCGATCAGCGCGAGCCCGGCGGTGTATAGCCCGTAATTCGCGCCGCCCCAGACCAGCATCAGCCCGGCTACGGGCCAGAACCCCATGCCTGATCCGTAGACCAGCGGCAGGGTGCAGGCGAGCGATAGGCCGCAGCAACCAAGCACGGTGCGGCGGCGGCCGGCCCGGTCCAGCGCCAGCCCGATCAGCGGCTGCCCGATCACCAGGCCGACATGGAACACCGCGGCGAGCAGCACCGCCTGCGAGACGTCGAAATCGCGATCGAGCATGATGACCGGCATGAGGCTGATGGCGATGGCATCAATCATCGACGCGATAAAGAGAAAGCCGAAGGCCAGGGGAAAGGCTGTGATGGCCGACACGAGGTGGCGCCCCGATCCCGGCACGACCAAGCGGCTCACCGGCCGTTCCACCGCGGCGAAAGGGATCAGCGCCACTAGCGCTATCGCGGCGCAACCGAGGAGAAGCGCGGCCGGGCGGTCGGGCATCATTGCGATCATCGCGGGACCGAGTACGAAACCGAGGGCATTGGCAGCGGTATAGACGCCCATGATCCGCCCGCGCCGCTCGGGGGCCGCGGCGGCGTTCAGCGCCGTCTCGGCGACGATGAACATGAGACCCGCACCGCAGCCCAGAATCACGCGGGCCACGAAGACCGGCCAGAAGTCCCGCAGGAAGGCCAGTGCAACGAGCGCCACCGCCATCAACCCCACACCTGCCAGCGCCGTTCGACCGGCGCCCAACCGGCGGGCGAGGCCGGGCACCAGCACCACGCCGGTCATGAGGCCGAGGCCGGTCGCTGCCGTATTCAGGCCATTGAGCGCCCCTGACACCCGATCCGATAGCAAGAGACCCAGAAGCGGATAGGTGGTGCCCATCGCGAGGCCGTAGATCGTCACGCCAAGGATCAGCGCGCCGATCATCCGGGTTTGGGGGTTCTGCGCTCGGGTCATGGCATCCTCCTGGCGATGGGGTGTCCGGGAGATGCCGCGAAGTGAGCTTTCACTCAAACGATATTTTTTGCCGCAAGCGAACGCTTTTGTTATACTGGTCCCATGCGCAAACTGCCCAACCTCAACGCGACCCGCGCCTTCGAAGCAGCTGCCCGGCATGGCAGCTTCGCTGCGGCGGCGGACGAACTGGGCGTCAGCCATGCCGCCGTTAGCCGCCACGTCCGCAATCTGGAGATGGAACTGGGCGTCGAACTCTTCGAGCG
>NZ_RZTJ01000084.1:0-1404 GCF_003997065.1 Mesorhizobium sp. M6A.T.Ce.TU.016.01.1.1
GAGACAGCTCCCGGGTGGCACGGCCGGCGACGGCGGTTTTGCCGGAGCAGGCGGCCTGTTCACCGCGGTTGGTGTCGGCGGCCATGGCGGCGGCGGCGGCAATGGCGGATTTGCCCTGGGTGGCGCGGGCGTCGTTGCGGTCGGCGTGGGTGGCAACGCAGGCGCGGGTGGCATCGGCAAGAAAGTCGATATGACGACCGGCGGCACGGTCGAAACCAGCCAGGCACGTTCGGCCGGCATCATCGCGCAGTCGCTTGGCGGCGGCGGCGGCAATGGTGGCTTCGTGGTTGCAGGCAGTCTGGGGGTGAGCGTCGGCGTTGGCGGCAAGGGCAGCGGGGGCGGCGACGGCGGCCAGGTGTTCTTCCGCACCGCTGGCGGCGGCCAATCGATCATCACGCATGGCACCGATTCCGCCGGCCTGATCGTGCAATCGGTCGGCGGCGGCGGCGGCAATGGCGGTTTTGTCGGAACATTCGGCGCTATCGCCAATCTGGGCATCGGCGGCGGCGCCGGCGCGGCAGGCCGGGGCCAGGCGGTCGACGCGACCTATAACGGGTCCGTGGAAACGTGGGAGCAGCGCTCGGCCGGCATCATCGTGCAGTCGATCGGCGGCGGCGGCGGCAATGGCGGCGGCGTCATTGGTGTCGGCCTTGGCCTCACAGTCGGCATCGGCGGCAATGGCGCCGGCGGTGGCGATGCCAATGCTGCGGAATACAGATCCGCGACAACCACGATCACCACTCATCAGGCCGATTCGGAAGGCCTTGTCGTGCAGTCGATCGGCGGCGGCGGCGGCAATGGCGGCTTTTCCTTCAATCTGTCGGCGGGTGCTGCGGTCGGCGTAGGCGGCCAGGGCGGCGCGGCCGGCGAAGCCGGCACGGTCAGGGTCACTGTCAACAGCGGCTCCATCCATACGATCGAGGACCGTTCGACCGGCATTATCGCGCAATCGGTCGGCGGTGGCGGCGGCACTGGCGGCGGCAGTGTCGCCGGCAGCTTTGCCCTCAATGTCAGCATAGCCGGCAAGGGCGCCGGCGGCGGTGGCGGCAAGACGGTCGACGTGACCAATGGCGCCAGGATCGCCACCGAGGGCGTGCAGTCGCATGCGATCTTGGCGCAGTCGGTCGGCGGCGGCGGTGGATCGGGTGGCTTCTCGATCGCCATTGGTGGTCCGTCGCTGGCCATCGGCGGTGCCGGCGCTGCCGGCGGCTCGAGCCAGAAGGTCACAGTTCGCAACACGGGAGAACTTTCCACCGCAGACGACCTCTCGGTCGGCTTGCTGGCGCAGTCGATCGGCGGCGGCGGCGGCGACGGCGGTTTTGCCGGAGCAGGCGGCCTGTTCACCGCGGTTGGTGTCGGCGGCCATGGCGGCGGCGGCGGCAATGGCGGATTTGCCCTGGGTGG
>NZ_RZTJ01000085.1:0-629 GCF_003997065.1 Mesorhizobium sp. M6A.T.Ce.TU.016.01.1.1
TCGACCTCGCGCGTCGCCATCGGCTGAATGGAGACGACATTGCCGAGATATTGCTCGATCTCACGGATCGAGGCGCGGAACGTGTCGAGCGTCGTCACCGCATAGGATGCCGATCGGCTTGCCGGATCGGAATACACATAGCGTGCGAGGCCAGAGCGCCGCGGCTCAGGCGGCCGCCACGTCAGGATGAGCGCATGCCGGCTCTCGAAATGTCCGCTTTCTCGCTGGAAGTGGAGCCGTCTCTCAGAATCGATGGCCCGCGTGACCGGGTCGGGGAAATGGCAGTCGGCTTCATCGGGGTAATCGGACGTCGGCACCCGCACGGCCTCGACCTGAATCATCCAACCCGATCCGAGGCGAGCGAGAATGGTGTTGATCTGCCGCGAGACCTCGTTGCGCTCGGCGTCTGTCGAACTCTCACTGTCCGGACCGGCAAAATACCAGCCGGCCATCAGCGAACCGTCCTTCAGCAGGATGACGCCGTTGTCGACGAGACCTGCATAGGGGACGAGATCGGCGAAGGATGGTCCAGAGTGGCGGAAAGTCTTGAGTGCGACCATGAGCGCCTCAAAACCTGCGCCATGGCGTCGATGTGGCCCGATAGTTCGGCTTGTACGAGATGTGGCGGT
>NZ_RZTJ01000085.1:639-1299 GCF_003997065.1 Mesorhizobium sp. M6A.T.Ce.TU.016.01.1.1
GTACGAGATGTGACGGATGTAAACCCGCCTCATCATCGGGTCGGCCTTCGCCATCATGCGAAGGGCTGCGACGGCGACCAGCCAGATCGCGACGCCGAAGAGCGCGGCATACCAGGTCAGCACGACGAAGATCAGGATCACCGAAGCGAGGCCGGTAAGCAGAACCAGCTCCCGGTCTGCGCCCATGAGCAGGTTGGGGCGTGAAAGCGCCCTGTGCACGCGCGAGCGCGCGAGATTGGCGCCTGACTCAGACATCCGCCCCCTCCCCTGCCGTTACGTTTGAGTCCTGTGATGGCGCCTCTCCGATCGAGGCGCCCGTAGCGCCGAACAGGGCGACGATTTGCGTGGCCCCGAGCAGGATGCCGGCGACGAGCACGACATAGACGAGCCGCCGCGCGAAATCGTTGAGTTCGCCCCCGAAAATCAGCATGCCGCCGGCTATCGCCACGGCGGCGAGTGCAATGAAGCCAGCGACCGGGCCGGTGATGGACTGCTGGATCTGTTGCAGGGGAGATTCCCAAGGCAGACCGCCGCCTGAGGAGGCAAGGGCCGGGTCCACCAGGCTGATGCAGGAGAAGGCGGCCAACGCCGCAAAGATCAGGGGGATTTGTGTCTTACGCAACATGGCTATCCTCGTCGATCTGGGCGTAGTGTTCGGTC
>NZ_RZTJ01000086.1:0-1193 GCF_003997065.1 Mesorhizobium sp. M6A.T.Ce.TU.016.01.1.1
GAGGGCTTTGCACGGGGAGCGAAGTGGAGTTCGGTGGTCAGTGGGGGCCTTTTTGAAGGCCGGCAGAGCGGTTTTCCGCGGCCCTTGCGAGGCCTTTGTCGGTTTAGGCAGCCATCCTGCCGGATTGTGGACGCACTCCTCCCTCATGTCCGCCTCTCATCGGGTGGATAGAGGACGCCAATCATGGTGCGCAGATTGTAAGCGCAGGCGGCCAGTATGCACTGCGTGCGGTTGGTGGCGAGGTTGAAGAAGCGCAGGCGTCGCATGCCGTAACGCTCCTTGAACACGGCGAAAGGCCGCTCCACTGCCGCCCGCACCTTGGCGATCAGCCGGTTGCGCAGCTTGTGGCGCGGCGGCAACTCGGGGTGATGCTTGTTGGGCCGCCGCATCAGCCGGTCCTTAATGTTGGCGGCGGCGAGCCGGGCATGGCGGGCGTGGGTGTAATAGGCTTGATCGCCATAGGCCGCCTTCTCGTCGCCGCAGATCAACTGGTCGGCCGGCTCGGTGTCGGTGACCGAGGCGTCGCTCGCCTCGACACGCCGGATCAAGGTGTGCTCCTGGTCGACGCCGATGTGCATCTTGTAGCCGAAGGTGCTCTTCTTGCCCTTCTTGCCCCAACGCGCATCCTTGTCGGCCGACGGCTTGACCGGACCTTGGTGGCCCTTTTTCGGCTGCTTGGGCGGACGGCCACGAGCCTGCAGGAACGTGGCATCGACCAAGGTGCCGCGCTTGACGATCAGGCCCTTCTCCTCCAGCTGACGGTTGATCTCCTCAAAGACCTTGTCGATCAGTCGCTCACGCGTCAGCTCCTCGCGGAAGCGCCACAGTGTCGAATGGTCGGGCGTGCGGTCCGAAAGGCTGAAACCGGCAAAGCGGCGGAACGACAATCGGTCCCGGATCTGCGCCTCAAGCGCCGGATCGCTCAGCCCATGCCACATGCCCAGCAAAAGACAGCGCACCAGCGGTTCCGCCGGATAGCTGGTGTTGCCCGAGCCAGGACCGCTGCGCTGACCCAGCAATGTTCGGATCGGCGCCCAGTCCAGTTCCTTCGATACTAGGTCGAAAATCGTCTCATCCGACGCCGCCAGACCGTCCGCCAGACTCAACTGACCCAAAACACGATCCGCCATCCCGAATCTCCCTGCTCCAACCTTCACCACAGAATCACCGTTCGGCTTCTGTGCAAAGGTCTC
>NZ_RZTJ01000087.1:0-1165 GCF_003997065.1 Mesorhizobium sp. M6A.T.Ce.TU.016.01.1.1
GCTCACCGCCGCTGCGTTCATCGCCACCCTTGCCGCGACCGCGGCCGAAGCGAAATGCGGCGACGTCACCATTACCGAGATGAACTGGGCTTCGGGCTCGATCGTCACGGCCGTCTCCAAATTCCTGATGGAACAGGGATACGGCTGCAAGGTAACGGTCGTCCCCTCGGCTACGGCTACTGCAATCACCTCGGTTGCAGAGACCGGCCGTCCCGACATCGTCACCGAACTCTGGCTCAACGGTGCGCCGGCCTATCCAGGCTTGGTGGCTGCCGGTAAAGTTAAGACATTGGGCAATGTCCTGTCCGATGGCGGCATCGATGCGTGGTGGGTCCCGCAGTACCTGGTGGACGAACATCCGGAACTTGCAAAGATCGATGGCATCCTGGCGCATCCCGACTGGGTCGGCGGCAAATTCCACAACTGCCCGGAAGGCTGGGGCTGCAAGATCACGAACGACCATCTGGCCGAAGCCTTCGACCTGAAAGGCCACGGGATTGAAGTCTTCAACCACGGTTCCGGCGAGACCTTGGCGGCGGCCATTGCGGCAGCCAACGAAAACAAGCAGCCCTGGTTCGGGTACTATTGGGGGCCGACGTCGGTCCTGGGCAAGTACAAGATGGTCAAGGTCGACATCGGCCCATACGGGGCTGACGTCCACGCCTGCAACGCCGTCGAGATTTGCAAGAACCCAGGTAAGTCGGCTTATCCGCCTGCAGAGGTCGTAACGGCAGCCACGACGGATTTCGAGAAGCGTGAGCCGGAAATTGCCGACCTGATGTCAAAGGTGAGCTTCACCAACGCGCAGATGAGCGAGACACTGGCCTGGCAGGATAGCAAGAAAGCTTCAGCCGATGAATCGGCGGTCCACTTCCTGACCACCTACAAGACGGTTTGGGCGGACTGGCTCAGCCCTGAGGCAAAAGAGAGGCTCTCAGCAGTCCTCAAGTAGGCTATCTCGACGCGGAGCTTCGCCCGCACCTTTTATCCAGACATTAAGGGCCTCCAGATGAAGCTTCGTTTCCTATTGTTTGTCGCAACTTCAATGGCCATGTTCGGCGGCGGCGCGGCTGCTGCCGACTGTGGCAAGATCACGATCTCTGAGATGAACTGGGCTTCGGCCGCCATCGTAACTTCGGTTTCGAAGTTCCTTATGGAGAAAGGC
>NZ_RZTJ01000088.1:0-1137 GCF_003997065.1 Mesorhizobium sp. M6A.T.Ce.TU.016.01.1.1
CGGGGACATGCGGATAGTTGCGCCGTGACAGCCGGTGGAAAACCAAGCCGAGCGCCACCAAAATTGTCGAGTTCAGCGCCACCGGCACCAACGGGAACAGGAAGCCGAAGCTGAGCACGGCCGGTCCGCCGAGCACGGCCGTCAGCGCCGCGGCACCGCCCGGCGGATGCAGGCTACGCGTGAATGACATGGCGGCGATCGCCAGCGCCACAGCGAGGCCCGACGCGATCACCGGGTCGTGCACGAAGAGCGCGACCGTCACGCCGACCAGTGCAGAGATCGAATTGCCGCCGATAATCGACCAGGGTTGCGCAAGCGAGCTCGACGGCACGGCAAAGAGCAGCACGGCGGAGGCGCCCATCGGGGCCACCAGCAGCGCCACATCCGAGCCGCCGCCCATGGCGAGCCCGCTGATCACGCCGGTCAGCGCGATGCCAATCGTGGCGCCGATGCAGGCGAGCAGCCGCTCGCGTAGCGTCGCACCGGCAAGGATCGGAACAAAGAGGCGAAAGGCCATCGTAAGCCCTGGGGCGAGTTGGAATTCTGCGCTGTTCGAAATGCCGCCGAAGCCACGGATTTGAAAGTCAAACCAATCCGAATATTTGCGGCCAGTGAGAATATTATTGCGCGCACCGGTTTGTGCGGTCGCCGCCAACGGCTGGTGCTTTTCAAATCGAGTCAGAGCCTGGGCGCGGAGATACTTTTACTGGAATGGATAGTATCGGCTTCTCGATCTTCCGGAGGACGAGCGACTGGCAGGAGAGATGCAAAAGTACTTCCTCCTCTCGTAAGGGGGTCGGTGCTTCCGCGCCGATTCCAAACTCTTTTGCTCTTCGCCCGTCCCCTGGTCCGCCTTGACTAGTACGAGCCTACGGCCTATTGCACCGCCACGTTAGCACTCGCCACTGGCGAGTGCTAACCACGCTCCGGCAACGGAGAACCGTTCAACATCCGCACCAGGGACATCCAAAAATGGCAAAGTCGAATTTCCGGCCGCTGCATGACCGCGTGGTCGTTCGCCGCGTCGAGTCCGAAGCGAAGACCGCCGGCGGGATCATCATCCCGGACACCGCAAAGGAAAAGCCGCAGGAAGGCGAGATCATCGCCGTTGGTTCCGGCGCCCGTGACGAAGCCGGC
>NZ_RZTJ01000089.1:0-1075 GCF_003997065.1 Mesorhizobium sp. M6A.T.Ce.TU.016.01.1.1
AAAGTTAAAAAACGGGTCTGGGTATTCTTTGCTGAAGGACAGCGTTCCCTGCCCCATCCCCACTACCGAAAAAGATGCGCACCGCGCCGCTCCTTCGAACTCGACATTACCCATGAGGCGGCGGCGTTCAACCACCATCGTACCGGCAAAAGGGCTGTGCGGGTGCTATCCCCCTGCGTTGTTGCACAAATGACACGATTTGGCCTCACTCAGAAAGCTCCCGTTAACCATCGCCTCGCTTGCGAGCCCTTGCAATCCGGCCGATTCCGGCGATAGCCCGTCGGAATTGCGACGATGCGCCGAGTCGCCGGCCAACGGATTGCCGCAGAATCGCCGCATCGCGAAAGCGCCGTTTCGACAGAAGCCGGTTTTTTCAATGATAATGGCGCAGGCTTGTTGATTGTGCCGGCGCTTTTCTTTATCCACCGGCGCAACGGAGAGGTGGCCGAGTGGTCGAAGGCGCTCCCCTGCTAAGGGAGTAGAGGTCAAAAGCTTCTCGTGGGTTCGAATCCCATCCTCTCCGCCATTCTGCTTTGCGCCTCGCGCTTCGCAGGACAAGTCCGGCGAATTCTTCTCGTGAACCCCTTGCAAAGCCTGGTTTCGAAGCCCTCCCAGCCTCGTCATCCCAGGGCGAAGCAGGAGCGAAGCGACGTCGCGAAGACCCTGGGATCCATGCCATGACATCAGCCAAAGAATGCAGCGGCTCAGGATGGCCGTTCGACGAGTGCAGTCGCCAAGGGGTGCGCTGAAGCAGAGCTTGCACCGTTGCTACACGTAAACGTCACGGCATGGATCCTGGGGTCTGCGCTGCGTCGCTTCGCTCCTTGCTCCGCCCCAGGATGACGAAGGGGGAAATGTGTGCGATCGCCACCGACAAAGGGTGAGCCAATCTGTCAAAACTTCCTGTGTCAAAGCGCTAATAAGCAGCGCCTTTTTTTGGCGCGCTCTTCGCCCAAGAACGTCTGCGGGATGTTTTCACGACCGGCGCAAAATCCCACGATTCTCCTAAAAAGGAAGGAATAACAATTAGTTACCGCAGAAACAGCCGTCGCCGATCCGCTGTTTCGTTCGATTC
>NZ_RZTJ01000008.1:0-235937 GCF_003997065.1 Mesorhizobium sp. M6A.T.Ce.TU.016.01.1.1
CCCCAGGTCCCCGCCCCCGCCCGGCAGTGCGTTTCCGCGTCTTCCACAGACAGCCATTGCGGCGCCGGCTGCTTGCCGGCGGTGATCACGTTGATGCGGTTGTAGGTTCTCAGGCAATGGTCGGCGATCCAGAGCAGCGTGTTGGCATCCGGCGGAAAATACAGCCTGACCGTATCGGCCTTCTTGTTGGCGACGAAGTCGGCAAAGCCCGGATCCTGATGGCTGAAGCCATTGTGATCCTGCCGCCAGACATGGGAGGTCAGCAGGTAATTGAGAGAAGCGATCGGCTTGCGCCAGGCAAGCTCCCTGGACGTCTTCAGCCATTTCGCATGCTGGTTGACCATGGAATCGACGATGTGGATGAACGCCTCGTAGCAGGAGAACAGGCCATGGCGGCCGGTCAGCAGATAGCCCTCCAGCCAACCCTGGCAGAGATGCTCGCTGAGCACTTCCATGACGCGGCCGTCACGGGAGAGCTGGACGTCATAGGGCTCGATCCGCTGCATCCAGACCCGGTCCGTGACTTCGAAGACGTGGTCAAGGCGGTTGGAGGATGTCTCATCCGGTCCCATCAGCCGAAAATTCCTGGCCTCCGCATTCAGGCGCATCACGTCGCGGAGATAGCTTCCGAGAACCCGCGTCGCCTCGGCCTTGGCGCCTCCTGGACGCGGCACATCGAGCGCCAGGCTTTTCCAATCTGGAAGCGCGAGGTCGCGCTTCAGCAATCCGCCATTGGCATACGGGGTCGCGCCCATGCGCTGGGGCCCGGTTGGCGCAAGCGCCGCCAGGTCTGGAAGCAGACGCCCGCTATTGTCGAACAGCTTTTCCGGCTCGTAGCTCCGCATCCAGTCTTCGAGGATCTTGCGGTGCGCCTCGTTGCCGCGAGCGTTCGACACCGGCACTTGATGCGAGCGCCAGAAATCCTCGACCTTCTTGCCATCGACCTCCTTCGGTCCGGTCCACCCCTTCGGGCTACGCAGCACGATCATCGGCCACAGCGGACGCTCTCCCTGCCAGCCCGAAGCACGGGCTCGCTTCTGGATTGAGCGGATCCTGTCCAGCGCGGTGTCCAGCTTCGTGGCCATCAACCGATGCATGGGAATTGGCTCGTGACCTTCGACGAAAAATGGTTCGTAGCCATAGCCGGCAAACAGGCTTCGCAATTCCACGTCATCCATGCGGGCTAGGATTGTCGGGTTGGCGATCTTGTAGCCGTTGAGATGCAGGATCGGCAGCACGGCGCCGTCGGATGCCGGGTTGAGGAACTTGTTGGAATGCCAAGCCGCCGCGAGCGGACCGGTTTCCGCTTCACCGTCGCCGACGACGCAGGCGACCACCAGATCGGGATTGTCGAAGGCCGCGCCGAAAGCATGGACCAGCGCATATCCCAGTTCTCCGCCTTCATGGATCGAGCCGGGCGTTTCGGGCGCCACATGGCTAGGCACGCCGCCAGGAAAGGAGAATTGCCGGAAGAGCTTTCTCAGGCCGTCTTCGCCCTGGCCGATTTCCGGATAGATCTCGCTGTAGGTGCCCTCGAGCCATGTGTTCGCGACCATCGCCGGGCCGCCATGACCTGGGCCGCAGATAAACAGAATTTCGAGACTGCGCTCACGGATGACGCGGTTCAGGTGGACGTAGATGAAATTGAGGCCGGGTGTCGTGCCCCAATGGCCGAGCAGCCGCGGCTTGACGTGCTCGGCTTTCAGGGGCTCGCGCAGGAGCGGATTGTCGAGCAGGTATATCTGGCCAACCGAAATGTAGTTCGCGGCGCGCCAATAGCGGTTCATGAGAGCGACCTGATCAAGGCCTGTTGGCTGCGCGGTGGTCCGAGCCTCGTCGTTCATCGAAACGTCTCCAGAATGCGTTTGCCCGTCGATATCTGGAGTGCCATCGCCCCGGAGAAAGGATTTTCACGGAAATAAGTTCGGCTGGAGCCGCCATTTACGCCTGCCAATCGCTCTTTTGCAGGAACCTGGAAGCTCGCCAACGGTTAAGGAGACGAGCCGCAGGAAATGATCAAGCGCTGCCGAGGCCGGGCGCGCACCGATGGAGGGATTGTCGCCGTTGGGCACGATTGGGGGCACAATCGGGCCGGAGGGCCGCCAACTGGCAAGAGGAGCAAAAGATGCTCGATCTTCCCGATGCACGCAACCGAATGGTCGAAGTCCATCTCAGTCGCCGTGGCATCCATGACCACGAGGTGCTGGAAGCGATGCGTGAGGTTCCGCGCGAGGCTTTCGTCGCACCCGGCTTTGAAGAATTCGCCTACGAGGATGGGCCGCTGCCGATTGCGGAGGGCCAGACGATATCGCAGCCCTACATCGTCGCATTGATGATCGAGATGGCGGAGATCGGACCGGGCGACCATGTCCTGGAGGTTGGCACCGGCTCCGGGTACGCGGCTGCCGTGATGAGCCGGATCGTCGAACGCGTTTACACGATCGAACGCCACGCTGGATTGGCCGAAACGGCGAGGCAGCGGTTCGAAGAGCTTGGCTATGATAATATCGAAGTTCGCACCGGCGATGGCACCAAAGGCTGGCCCGACGCAGCGCCCTTCGACGCCATTCTGGTCGCAGCCGGCGGACCCGGTGCGCCGCTTGCGCTTCAGGAGCAGCTCGACGTCGGCGGCAGGCTCGTCATCCCGGTCGGCGACGAACCGCATGATCAGCGCCTTCTCAAGGTCACCCGAACCGGCGCTGCAACTTACAGCGAAGAGGATTTCGGCGGCGTGCGGTTTGTCCCGCTCATCGGCGAGCAGGGCTGGCCCGAGAATGGCAGCCGCATCGCGGATCGTCCGTCCGGACGCGCGCGCACGCGCAGCCTGCCGGAGATGATCGCGGCGGCGGCCGAACCGCTGCCGGATTTCGACGATCCGGCGTTCGGCGAATTGTTCGACCGGTTTGGCGACAGGCGCGTCGTCCTGCTCGGTGAAGCGAGCCACGGCACGTCGGAGTTCTACCGAGCCCGCGCGGCGATCACTCGCAGGCTGATCGAGAAACACGGCTTCACCATCGTCGCAGTCGAGGCCGACTGGCCTGATGCAGCGGCGATCGATCGCTACGTCCGCCACCGGTCGTCACGCGCTGACGCCGATCCGCCGTTCCAGCGGTTTCCCACCTGGATGTGGCGCAACACGGACGTTGCGGCGTTCGTCGACTGGATGCGACAACACAATGAAAGGATCAGGATATCGTCCCGACTGGCGGGGTTCTATGGCCTCGACATCTACAACATGAGCGGATCGATCGCCGCGGTTCTGCAATATCTCGACCGGGTCGATCCGCAGGCGGCAAAGATCGCACGTGAACGCTATGGCTGCCTGACGCCTTGGCAAAACGAGCCATCCACCTATGGCCGTGTCGCGCTCACATCGGGTTACGAGAAATGCGAGAAGGCGGTGCTTGAACAATGCCGCGAACTGCTTGCCAAACAGCTCGACTATGCGCAGCAGGACGGCGTCGATTTTCTGGATGCCACCCAGAATGCCCGGCTGATCGCTTCCGCAGAACGCTACTATCGGATCATGTACTATGGCGGCGCGCAGTCCTGGAACCTGCGCGACACCCACATGTTCGAGACGCTCGAGCATCTGCTGGAAGCCCGCGGGCCGAACGCCAAGGCGGTCGTGTGGGCGCATAATTCCCATATCGGCGACGCCCGCTATACCGAGATGGGAATTGTCAGGGACGAAGTGAACATAGGCCAACTCTGCCGCCAGCGTTTCGGCGACGAGGCAGCCTTGATCGGGCTCGGCACGCATTCCGGGACAGTGGCCGCGGCCTCCGACTGGGACGGCGAGATGGAAATCAAGCGGGTGCGGCCTTCCCATAGCGATAGCTACGAGCGGCTTTGCCACGACTGCGGCGTCTCGCGTTTCCTGCTCGACATTAAGCGCGACGACACGCTGCGCGAACGGCTTCTGGAGCGTCGGCTGGAGCGCTTCATCGGCGTGATCTATCGGCCGGAGACCGAGCTGCGCAGCCATTATGCGGATGCCTCTCTTTCCCAGCAATTTGACGCGTTCGTGTGGTTTGACGAGACCGCCGCGGTGACGCCGCTTGGGCCGGAGCATGTCGGTACGGGCGTTCCCGACACCTATCCGTTCGGGCTTTAGCGCCTCACGGCAGAGCCGTATCAAGGTGCGTTTCGGCGGAACATTCATCGCGCCCTGCTGTTTCTAGAACAGGACCCTTTTCGAAGGAGTTGTGCCATGAGCGGAACCAAACATCCAAAATGGAAAAAGCCGAGCGATGCCGATCTGAGGAACAATCCCGGTATCGGGACCTCCAAGGGCACGATCAAAGAAGGCGACGAACTCATGCTCGAAGGCGAAAACACGATTGAAGGCGATGTCGAGAACGACACGAACGCCCTTGGCGGGATCAATCCAAGGCAAAAGATGCGGACGAACAAATAGCGTCGCGGCCATCCCTCCGCGCTATTCACTCCCAGCAAAAAATGTCGCGGCGACAGCAATTGAGATCAGGCTCAGCATCGCCAGGCCTGCCCTGGCGACGTGCGAGGCTTCCCAAACGTCGCGCAAGTCCCTCCAGTCGCGGCTTTGCTTCCGAGGGAGCATTGAAAAAAACGTCGCGGCTGGTTTCGATACAGCGATATCTTGCATCCAGAAATTGTTGACGGGATGCGTGACCAACCAATAGGTCGCATGTTCCGCCACCAAGAAGACAAGTGCCATCAAGGTCCACCAGAATCGAGCGCCTGGATAAGGCGTCAGGTAGAGCAGGATGGCGAGCGCAATGATGCCGCCGATCTCGGCGAACCCGCCGACAGTGAAGCCGGGATAGTAGATCGCCTGCACAGATTTGTAGGTTGCCTCCTTGAGGCGCAACTTGCCGGGCAACTCCAACGCGTGCGCGAGCGAGAGAGCCATCGTGATTGCGACCAGAAGAAGGGCGACAATCATGAATGCGCGCATGCTGTTACTCCCTGCCTCGCAATACGCAGCGTACATAGAGTGCTCCCCGACCCGGTAAAGGTGACGACGGTGGAGGCACCGTCCCATTTCCAATGCCGCCTGACATTGAACCGCGCCGAATTTGTCGTTCGGCCGGCGCGCCCGTGCCATCGGCCTTCACCAAAATGGCCACGTCCGTGACGGCAGGGAACCATCGCTAGGCACGATGGTTGTCATCCCAGGTGATCCTCCTCGAGGAACATCCCAGCTGATCCTCCTCAAGGAAACGGACATGCCCGATCCTGATCCGAACAATCCCGTGCCGATACCGGATAATCCCAATCCTGAGCCTGCGCGGCCGCCTGCTCCGCCGGAAACTCCGCCGAATGAGCCTCCGGGCGTTCCTCCGCCTTCGCCTGATCCCGTTCCCAGCCCGGAAAGGCAGCCCGTCGAAATTCCTCCCGATACACCACCCGAGATTCCCACGGAACCGACCTTCCCGGGTCCTACGGCCAGGGCATCGGACCCACAGCAAGCTTGATCACGAGAGGCTGCGCTGACGCATGGCGAAACGGCGCGGACCTTTGCAGCGATTGGCTGTAGACCGGTTGGTCATTCCCCGATTTGGCTGGTCGAACGTTCGTTGAGCGTCCCACCCGTTTGCGCATCGATCGCCGCCAGGCTGACCTCATAGCCCCACAGGCGACGGATATGGCGCAGTGTCGCGTCGCGACTGGCCTCCTCCAGCACGATGCCGTTCTTCACCTTGTGCTCCAGTCGCAACTGTCGGTCGCCGAGCAGGTCCACATCCACCACCTGGATATCCGGCCGGCTGGCGCCGATGTCGTAGCTGTGGGCGAGCCCGGCGCGTATCTTTTCGTAGCCACGCTCATTGTGTATCGACGCGACTTCGTAATGCGGTTCGCTGGCGGCATCGGCGAGGATAAAGAACCGCCATTTCCGCATCAGGGCGGGGCTCAGATACTGGCGGATGAAAGATTCGTCGCGATGGTTCGCCCACGCGTCGAGCAGGGTTTCGCGCCAATTGCCGTTGCCGGCTATATCGGGGAACCAGTCACGATCCTCGGCGGTCGGCTCAGTCGATATGCGCTGGATGTCCTGCATCATGTCGAGGCCCAAGGCATAGGGATTGATGCCGGAAAACCGCGGATCGTCGAAAGCCGGCTGAAAGATCACGTTCGAATGGTTGCGCAGGATTTCCAGCATCGCGCCTTCGGTGATCTGGCCGCGATCGAACAGCATGTTCATGAGTGTGTAGTGCACGAAGGTGGCACAACCTTCGTTCATCACCTGCGTTTGCCGCTGCGGATAAAAGTATTGCGCGACGACGCGGACGATCCTGATGATTTCACGTTGCCAAGGCTCCAGGACCAGGCTGTTTTTTTCCAGGAAGTAGAGCAGGTTCTCCTCGGGCAGCTTGAGCGTTTTCTTCCGCTCCGCCATGCCGAGGTCCGTTTCGCTGGCCTTGGTCCCGTCCTTCGAACGCGGGAGCGTGCGCCACAGGTCGTTGTAGGAACGCTCTTCGTACTCCAGGCGCTCGCGAATGCCTTCACGCTGCCGCTCCGACGACAGCTTCGGCGGCCGATGGTATCTGAACACGCCCTGTTCCATCAGCGCGTGGGCCGAGTCGAGGATCGCCTCCACCGCGGCCACGCCGTGCCGCTCCTCGCAGCGGGCAATGTAGCCTTTGGCGAAATCAAGATAACTCAGGATCGCGCTGGCATCCGTCCACTGCCGGAACAGATGATTGTTCTTGAAGAAATGATTATGGCCAAGTGCTGCATGAGCTGTCACCAGGGCCTGCAGGGCCATGGTGTTTTCCTCCATCAGGTAGACGATGCAAGGATTGGAATTGATGACCAGTTCATAGGCGAGCCCCCGCCCGCCTTTGCGATAGAGCAATTCCTGATAGAGGAAATGCTTGCCGAAGGACCAATGGCGATACATCAGCGGCATGCCGACCGAGGAATAGGCGTCGAGCATCTGCTGGGACGAGATGATCTCCATCTGCACTGGATAGACGTCAAGGTGAAGCTCTTCGATCGCGATCGCCTCGATCGCTTCGTAGGCGCGCGACAATGTCTTGAAATCCCAGTCGGACCCCGAAAAGAGCAAACCTGATTTGCTGGTTTGGCCGGATTTGCTGGTCTGGCCGAATTTGCTGGTCTGGTTCGCCATCAGCTCACCTTCAAGCGCTCTTCTGGAAGGCCGGCTGCCTGGCAAAGAGCTGGCGGAAGACCGGATAGATGTCGGCTGCGTTGGCGATGCGGCTCATCTGGAAATTCGGCCATCTCTGGTTGACAGCATTGTAGGCGCGCCAGAGCGAGGTTCCATTGTCGGTGGTGCCGAAAATATGGCTCTCGCGTTCGTCGATGATCTCGACATAGGCGAAATACTGGCACAGGCGCATGATCTGGCTGTCCATGAGGCCTATGCAGCGCTCGGAATCGGTCACGAAATTGTCGCCATCCGATGCCTGGGCGGCATAGATGTTCCACTCGTTGCTGGGATAGCGTTGCTCGATGATGCGGTGCATCTCTTCGAGGGCCGTGGAAACGACCGTACCGCCGCTTTGCGTATTGTAGAAGAAGGTTTCCTCGTCCACCTCCTGCGCCTCGTGCGTATGACGGATGAAGACGATTTCGGTGCGATCGTAGCGCCGTTTCAGGAACAGGTGCAGCAGCACGAAGAAGCGCTTGGCCAAATCCTTCTCGCGCTCGCCCATTGAGCCGGATACGTCCATGAGACAGAACATGACCGCATTGGCATTCGGCACGGGCCGGAAGTCGAAACGGTTGAAGCGGATGTCGACCGGGTCGACATAGGCGATCCGCTTGCGGCGGCGCTCAAGTCGCTCAAGCTCTTCCCGCAACGCTGTAATGCGCTGGCCTGCCGCCGCGCTCGCGGGCTCTGCCTCCAGGATTGCGAGTTCCTCCGCAATCGCATCGAGTTCCCCCTGCTTGGGACGCCTGAGCGCAATTCGGCGACCATGGCTGTTTCGCATCGTGCGCCCGACATTGATGTTGGTTGGGGCACCGGTCGCGGCGAACCCAGCCCGGCGCGGCTTGAAGGCAAGTATCTCCTTGAGATTGAGCTTGACCATGTCGGGAAGTTCGAGATCCTCGAAGAAGAGATCGAGCACCTCCTCGCGCGAGAGCACGAAACGAAAGTCGTCTTCCGAGACCGCTTTCCCGGGAGACGAGCCGCCGCCGCCCTGGCCGGGCTTGGGAACCCGGTCGCCTGGGGCGAAATGCTTGTTGCCCGGCAGGATGTGCTGCCGCCTGCCGCTGTCCTTCGCATCGCCGAAGCTCGGCTCGGCTGTGCCCCTCGCTGGCATGGAGACGGCATGCTCGGCATCCACATCCGCGATCTTGCCGGTGCGGATCTGATCCCGGATGCTTCGCTTCAGTTCCTCGCGCGCACGCTTCAGGAAGCGCTGGCGGTTGCCGAGGCTCTTGTCCTTCGGGTTCAGTCGGCGATCGATGAAGATCGGCATGGAACCATCCCGGCCGGACTCAACCCGCCTTGTTCACCCGCATGTACCAGTCCACCAGCCGGCGGACCTGACGTTCGGTGTAACCGCGTCCGACCATCCGATGCACGAACTCGGTATGCCGCTTCTCTGTTACGCTGTCCTGCTTGGAGCCGAAGCTGATCACCGGGAGCAGATCCTCGACCTGGCCGAACATCCGCTTTTCGATGACTTCGCGCAGCTTTTCATAGCTTGTCCATGACGGATTGCGGCCATTATTCCTGGCCCGGGCGCGCAACGTGAACTTCACGACCTCGTTGCGGAAGTCCTTGGGATTGGCGATGCCGGCCGGCTTTTCGACTTGCGACAGTTCGTTGTCCAGCACCTCGCGATTGAGGATCTGGCCGGTGTCGGAGTCTTTGTAGTCCTGATCCTCGATCCAGGCGTCGGCGTAGGCGATGTAGCGGTCGAACAGGTTCTGGCCGTATTCGCTGTAGGATTCCAGATAAGCCTTCTGGATCTCATGGCCGATAAACTCGGCATAACGCGGGGCGAGTTCGGACTTTATGAAGTCGAGATAAGCAGCTTCCGTTTCCTTTGGGAACTGCTCGCGCTTGATCGCCTCCTCCAGAATGTACATCAGATGCACGGGATCGGCGGCCACTTCCTTGGTGTCGTAGTTGAATGTCTGCGACAGGATCTTGAAAGCAAAGCGCGTGCTGACGCCGGTCATCCCTTCGTCGACCCCAGCGGCATCGCGGTATTCCTGAACCGACTTCGCCTTGGGATCTATGTCCTTGAGGTTTTCGCCGTCATAAACGCGCATCTTCGTGTAGAGCGGCGAATTGTCGTGCTCGGCCAGACGCGTCGATACGGTGAACCGGCTGAGAATGTCCAGGACCTCCGGAGCACAAGAACTGGAGGCCAACTCGCTTTCGCGCAGCAGCTTTTCGTAGATCTGCCTTTCTTCGGTGACCCGCAGGCAATATGGCACCTTGACCACCAGGATACGGTCGAGGAACGCCTCGTTGTTCTTGTTGTTCTTGAACTGCAGCCATTCCGATTCGTTGGAATGGGCTACGACGATGCCCTGATAAGGGAAAGATCCGAAGTTTTCCGTGCCGTTGTAGCTGCCTTCCTGGGTAGCGGTCAGCAACGGATGGAGGACCTTGATCGGCGCCTTGAACATCTCGACGAACTCAAGCAACCCTTGCGTGGTCCGGTTCAGGCCGCCGCTGTAGGAATAGGCGTCCGGATCGGATTGGCTGAAATGCTCGAGTTGTCTTATGTCGACCTTGCCGACCAGGGCCGAAACGTCCTGGTTGTTCTCATCGCCTGGCTCGGTCTTGGCGATGCCGATCTGGCGCAGCCGCGAAGGCATCAGCTTGACGACGCTGAACTTGGAGATGTCGCCGGACAGTTCATCGAGGCGCTTGGCCGCCCACGGCGAGATCAAGCCGTTCAACCGGCGCCGCGCGATGCCGTATTTGTCCTCCAAAAGGTCAGCCATGCGGTCGGGATGGAAAAGCCCGAGCGGCGATTCGAAAACCGGGCTGATCTGGTCGCCGACCTTCAGCGTATAGATCGGACGCTGCTCCATCAGCTTCTTCAGCCGTTCGGCCAGCGAGGACTTGCCGCCGCCGACAGGGCCGAGCAGGTAAAGAATCTGCTTGCGCTCCTCAAGCCCTTGAGAGGCGTAGCGAAAATAGCCGGCGATACGCTCGATCGTGTCCTCCATGCCATAAAACTCGGCGAAGGAGGGATACACCTTGATTGTCCTGTTCGCGAAAATGCGGCCGAGCCGCTCATCCATGCTGGTGTCGACCAGAGTGGGTTCGCCGATCGCCTCGACCATCCGTTCGGGCGCCGAGGCATACATCGATTTATCCTCACGGCAGGCGAGGAGATATTGCTGGATGCTTATCTCCTCCTGCGCCGCATTCGTGTAAATCTCCGAAAACAGATCGAAGACGTCGGAGTGGTTCTCGCGCATGGTATCCTCGCCCCGGCCGGTCTGGTTGCTGTCGCCTCTTCATTCAACTGTCGGAAAGCCTTTGTGGTTCCCTCTCAACACGTAGTGAGTCTGAGACCAGATGTTAGGGGTCCAGACAGATATCGTCAAAGCCTGAAAACCAGCCAGCCAATGGTTCGCACAATGGAACGTTTCCGAGGGACGTCCATTCCTCCATCAGTGCGCTTGCCGAGCACAAGCACGCCACGAACAAGCCGTTTTTTGGAGGAATGAGCCATGCCGCTTACGCTCAGCAGTTCCGCCTTTGCCGAGGGTGGAAAAATTCCGGAAAGATATACCCGTGATGGAAAGAACGTGTCCCCGCCGCTGAAATGGTCGGGTGTGCCGGATAAGGCGAAGAGCCTCGTTCTCGTCGTGCAGGATCCCGATGCGCCGAACGGAACCTTCGGTCACTGGGCAGTGTTCAACATCCCGCCTGACGTCGGCGAACTGCCCGACGCTGAGAGTGGCAAGCCTGGTCCTGCAGCGCTCAGGCAAGCCACAAACGACTTTGGCAACGCTTACTATGACGGTCCTGAACCGCCGATCGGGCACGGCATCCATCATTACCATTTCCGACTTGCCGCGCTCGACACGCCGAGCCTCGCGATTCCGGGGTCCGCGGGCGTGGAGCGCATCTGGCAAGAAGCCAAAAAACATGTCCTGGAGGAAGCAGAATTGGTGGGGACATACGAACGCAACGGTTGAATTGGCGGCACAGGTCATTCGGTTGAAGATATCTACACCGTGCTGTCCGCCCCTGCACCAGAAGGGAGGAACGGTTCCACCTTCTCGACAATGAGGGAAAGGAGATGTTCCATGTTCGAGAACAGCATGTGGTTGATCGTCGTTGCCGGCGGCCCGCTATTGCTGGCGATCCTGATCGCCTACGCACTCCTCACGCAGCGCGATCGCGGTCCGGCAGAACGCAGAGAAAGCGATCGGGCGACCGAGCGCTTGTATCGCGAGCAAAAGGACTGACCGGCTGGGGCGGAGCCAGTTGAAGATCACATCGGCAGCCCGACCTTTGTCTTTGCTGCCACTACACTCCGACGCTTTCGGGCCAAAGCGCCTGGATGTGTTTCGGCAAAGCGTCTCGCACTTTCGCCGACTGGCCGAGGTCGACATGCCGAGCGAGAACTTTGAACACAGATCTCGTCGCATCCTCGGGATTCACGGGTCGAGTGGATTTCATCTCCTCGGCCACGCGCTGCAGGAATTCCTCCAATGAACGGCTGTTGGTCGGCAGATTATGCGGCCGATACCGATCATAGTAGGCGCCGCGTATGAGAAGCGGCAGCTCCGCTCCCAAATTGGCAGCCAGTTCGATCTGCAGCCAGTCTCGCAAAGTGCGCAAAACGGCGCCCAGCATATGCCAGGCAACGCGCCTATCGGGCCCGTGGTCGGCCATGATCTCGTCCAGCCAGATGTGTGTTGTTTGCAGGGTTTTGTCAAAAACTTCCAGGCCGGTTGCGCTCATCGTCGCCTCCTTAAGCATGGGCAATCCCAATACCCACCATGACGGGCAAACGGGGATCGAGCGCAATTGTTTCGTCAGTGGTTGAAAAATTGCCCAAGAGCCGCGGCGAATGCAGCTTTAGTTCGAAAGCTCAATCGCCCGGAACCTTCCGCCCATCTCGCCGGTTTACCGCGGAGGGGTTGGAAATGGGTCAATATTTCAGCCTGTCCGCTGCGTCTTTTTTGCTCGCGAGCGGCTATGCCGGCGCTTGGTCGGTACTTGAGCCCGCGGGAGAGGAAGCGCAGCAGATAGCCGTGCTGTTCTGGGTAATGCTAAGCGGCGGCGCGCTCATCTGGCTGGGCGTGGTCGGCCTGCTTCTTCATTCAGCCCTGTTCAATCGCCGCAGGCTGGCCGAAAAGTCCGCCAGCAGGATCATCCTTTGGGGCGGCGTGGTCTTCCCGTCGGCCACGCTTTGTGCCCTGCTCGCCTATGCACTGTGGCTGATGCCTGGCCTCCGGCCCTTCGCCCAGGCGAGCTCCGCCGCCCTGCGGATCGAGGTCACCGGCAGGCAGTTCTGGTGGGAAGTTGTCTATCACCCATCTCAGGGGTCACCGGTCGCTTCTGCCAACGAGATCAGGCTGCCGGTCGGCGAGCGGGTCGAATTGACCCTGAAAAGTGCCGATGTGATCCATTCCTTCTGGATTCCACCGCTCGGCGGCAAGATGGACATGATCCCCGGCCGCATCAACAGGCTTTCACTCAAGGCCACGAAACCCGGTGTTTTCCGGGGACCCTGTGCCGAATATTGCGGCACGTCTCACGCGCTGATGGCGTTCTCGGCCGTGGCGATGGAGCCCGAAGCATTCCGGTCCTGGCTGGCCGCCCAGGCGATTCCTGCGCCAAGCGCAGGCGCGAGCGGCAGCGCGCTGTTCCTGCGTCATGGCTGCGGGTCCTGCCATTTCGTCGCGGGCACAGATGCGCGCGGCACGATCGGCCCGGATCTTTCGCATCTCGGATCCCGCGTCACCGTCGGAGCTGGCATCCTGCCCAACACCGAAGACGCCGTCGCCCGCTTCATCGCCCGGCCCGAACTGATCAAGCCCGGCTCCAGCATGCCGGCTTTCGACATGTTGCCACCGGACGACGTTCGCGCCATAGCCGCCTGGCTGAGAGGCCTGCAATGAGCGCTGCGGTCAAGGAGCGTTCGCGGGAAGAATACAAGGCGCAGGAAGAGCGGCTGCGCACCGTGTGGGCCAATCCGACCGGCTGGCGCTACTGGACCTCGGTGAACAATTTCCAGATCGGCCTCTGGTACGGCTCGGCCGCCTTCGCCTTCATGCTGTTCGCCGGCGCGCTCGCGCTGCTCATGCGCCTGCAGCTCGCCGTGCCCGACAACGACTTCCTGTCGGCCGACTTCTTCAACCAGGCCTTCACCCTGCACGGCACGGTGATGATGTTCCTGTTCGCGGTGCCGATCTTCGAGGCGGTCGCGATCTTCCTCCTGCCGCCGATGCTGGGCGCGCGCGAGATGCCGTTCCCGCGCCTCGGTGCCTTCAGTTTTTGGAGCTTTTTCCTTGGCGGTATCTTCGTCTGTGGCTCGATCTTCTTCAATGCTGCGCCGTCGACAGGCTGGTTCATGTATCCGCCGCTCGCCACCGACAAGGAGTTCTCCGGCATCGGCGCCGACATTTGGCTGCTAGGCCTTTCGTTCATCGAAGTCGCCTCGATCGCGGCCGCCGTCGAGCTCATCGTCGGCATCATGAAATGCCGTGCGCCGGGCATGCGCATCAACCTGATGCCGCTCTTCGCCTGGTACCTGCTGATCGTGGCGGGAATGATCCTGTTCGCCTTTCCGCCGCTGATCGCCGGCGACCTCCTGTTCGAGATGGAACGGATGTTCGATTGGCCGTTCTTCGATGCGGCACGTGGCGGCGACCCACTGCTCTGGCAGCATCTGTTCTGGATCTTCGGCCATCCGGAGGTCTACATCATCTTCCTGCCGGCCATCGCGCTGATGGCGATGATCGTGCCGACTTTTTCCCAGCGTCCGATCGTCGGTTATTCCTGGATCGTGCTTGCGGCAGTGGGAACTGGGTTCCTCTCCTTCGGCCTGTGGGTGCATCACATGTTTGCGACAGGCCTGCCGCAGATCTCGCTGGCCTTCTTCTCGGCGGCCTCCGAGGCGGTGGCGATCCCGACCGGCGTGCAGATCTTCGTCTTCATCGCCACCATGCTTGCCGGCCGGGTGATCTTCTCGACGCCGATGCTGTTCGGTGCCGGAGGATTGGCCATCTTCGTCATCGGCGGGCTGACGGGGGTCATGGTGGCGCTAGCACCCTTCGACTGGCAGGCGCACGACACGTATTTTGTCGTCGCGCACCTGCATTATGTGCTGATCGGCGGCATGCTTTTTCCGGTCGTGGCCGGGCTCTATTACTATTACCCGCTGATCGACGCGAAGCAGCTTTCCGACCGTCTGGGTCGGCTCGCCTTCTGGCTGATGTTCTGCGGCTTCAACATCGCCTTCTTCCCCATGCATCTGAGCGGCTTGCGCGGCATGCCCCGGCGCGTCTTCACTTATCCGGCTGAAATCGGCTGGGATTGGCTGAACCTCATCTCGACGGCCGGAGCCTTCGTCTTCGCAGCGGGCGTGCTGATGGTTGTCTTCGACGTGCTCAGGCCGAAGCACCGGCAGCCGCGCGGCGAACTCAACCCGTGGAACGCCGGCACGCTGGAATGGATTTCCGAGCCGGAGGAGAACTGGGGCGTCCGCTCGATACCCCTCGTGCGCAGCCGCTATCCCCTGTGGGACCAAAAGGACCTTGCCCGCAAGGTCAATGAAGGCCGCTATTACCTGCCCGACGCGGAAGAGGGATGGCGCGAGGGACTGGTCACCTCCGTGCTCGACGCCGAACCCATCCAGGTGCTGCGCGTCGGCGGCACGTCCTATGTCACCATCGTCTCGGCCCTCTCGCTCGGGGCCGCCTTCATCGCGCTTACCTTCCACTGGTGGATCGCGACGGCGCTGGCTGCAATTATCTGCTTTTGCGCCGTCCTCTATTGGCTCTGGACGGGCACCGGCGAAATCCCCGAGAAGCCGGAGAAAGATGTCGGCCTCGGCCTCAGCCTGCCGCTTTATGCCTCCGGTCCCGATTCGGTCGGCTGGTGGGCGATGTTCATCACCATGGTGGGCGACGGCACGGCCTTTGCCAGCCTTGTCTTCGGTTATTTCTTCTACTGGACGATCCATGCCGACTTCACCGCGGGGATTGCCGGGCCTGATGCGGTCTGGTCGCTGGTGGCTGCCATCCTGTTTGCTGCAGCGTGGGGCCTGATGGTGGCGGCACGCACGTTCAACAGGCGCGGCGCCACGGCCGCTATGCGCGGCTCGCTGGTGCTGTCCTTACTAACCACCGTCGGCGCGTCCGCCGCAGGCTTGGCCGGGCCGTGGTCTCCCGGCATGGAGCCGACGCGCCACGTCTATCCCGCAATCGTGTGGATCCTCGTGCTCTGGGTGCTCGCCCATGCAGCGGTCGGCACGGTCATGCAGGCCTATTGCCTGGCACGCTCGCTGGCGGGCCGGCTGACGCCGAAGCATGACATGGATCTAGGCAACGTGCTGCTCTACTGGCATTTCCTGCTGGTCACCGCCGTCATCACCTTCACCATCATCGGCCTCTTTCCGGCAGCGATGTGAGGCGGCGATGCGGCTCATCCCGAAACAGATCGAGACACTCTGGACGCTGTTTACCGCGCCCGTGGTCTGGGCTGCGCATTTCCTCGTCTGCTATCTGGGCGCGGCGATCTATTGCGCTAAACCTGAGCTTGTCGGGCTGAGTTTCAGCGCTGTGCGCGCGGGTATCGCCGCCGCCACTGTGATCGCCCTCTCACTGATCGCGCTGTCCGCATGGCTCGCCTGGCGGCAATGGGGCTTCGGCACCGATGATCCGCCCCATGACGATCCGACGAGACGGGACCGGACCCTGTTCCAGGGCTTTGCGACGCTGCTGCTCTCGGGTCTCAGCTTCATCGCCGTGATCTTCACCGCGATGCCCGCATTGTTCCTGACGGAGTGTATCCGGTGAGACGCGCTTGCCTCATCCTCGGCCTCTTCGTCCTCGCCCTGGTCTGGCTCGGGCCGCTGCTCGACGCCTGGCGGGATTCGTTTTCGGCGCACATGCTGGCGCATATGGGAGTGGTAGCGATCGCCGCGCCGCTGATGGCGATTGGGATCCCGCTCGGTCCAACACCAGATGCAAACCGGACGTTCGCCCTACCCCTCCTCGCCTCCCTCGTCGAGCTTGTCATTGTCTGGTCCTGGCACGCGCCGGCCATGCGGGGGCTGGCTCAAAGCTCGCTGTTGGCCACCGCCATCGAGCAGGCCACGTTCCTCGCCGCCGGGCTGTTCTTGTGGTTGGCCTTCCTGCCGCGCCGCGGCTCGGACACCACAGGCAATGCCGCCGGAGCCTTCGCCCTGCTTCTCACATCCATCCATATGACCTTGCTCGGCGCGCTGCTGGCGCTGACCCCAAGGCCGCTTTATGGGAAAGGCGAGGTAAGCTGCTTCGGCATCGCGCTTTCCGCGCAGCAGGATCAGGAGCTTGGCGGCGTGATCATGCTTCTGGTTGGTGCTGCGGTCTATCTGGCCGGCGGCTTGACGCTTTTCGCGCGCATGCTCGCCACTCCGTCGCGGGAGACAGGCTGATGCATATCAGCTGGAAAAAGCTCGCCATAGCGCTGGCCATTCTGCCCTTCGTCGTGGTGCTGGCGGCGTGGATCGGCTTTTTCAATGTCGGTGCCTCAAGCGGCCACTGGAAGATCACGGAATGGTTTCTCCATTTCGCCATGCGATCGGCTGTGCGCACCTATGCGCTGGCGGTCGACGTTCCGGAAACTCTGCCGCGCCATGCGATCCAGCCGGCCGCCGGACATTTCGCGCGCGGCTGCGCCATCTGTCACGGAGCGCCAGGCGAGCCGCGATCTCCTGTCGTCACGAGGATGCTGCCGCAGCCGCCCGACCTTGCCGGGTCCGTCGGCGAATGGACCGACGCGCAGCTTTTCCGCATCGTCAAGCACGGCGTGCGCTTCACCGGCATGCCTGCCTGGCCGACGCAGGAACGCGACGACGAGGTCTGGGCGATGGTCGCCTTCCTGCGCGAGCTGCCGTCGATGGACGAAGCCACCTATCGTGACCTCGCCTTTGGAGAGACGCTAGCGTCTCCCGAAGGCGATGCCGGGCCCCTGCCGCAGGCGCTCGCGGATTGCGTCCGCTGCCACGGTGGGAACGGACGGGGTCGCGGTCCCGCGATACCCGTTCTCGCCGGGCAGAGCGAAGCCTATCTCCTTGAAAGCCTGCGTGCCTACGCCGAAGGAAGCCGGGCAAGCGGGATGATGAGCCTGCCCGCCATTGAGGCGGGGCCGCAGTTCTGGCCGGACCTGGCCAAGCATTTCGCCGCCCTGCCGACGACGCATGCCAGCGGCGGGGGCGATCCCGCGCTCATCGGGCGCGGCAAGGAAATCGCCGAGAGAGGCATGAGGCACGCCGGCGTGCCAGCCTGTCTCGGCTGCCATGGAAGACAGGACCGCAGTCGGTTCTATCCCTCCCTCGCCGGCCAGCCTGAGCGCTACATCGCGGCGCAGCTTGGGCTGTTCAGGGCCGGAAAGCGTGGCGGAACGCGCTTCGGCCATCTCATGGCCAATGCCGCGAAGGGTCTGACGGATGACGACCTCCGCGCGCTTGCGGCCTATTTCTCGCTATCGGCCGCTCCGTCCGCAACCGGAACGCGATAAGCGCGTTTGCGTTTTTTCGACATTCCGAGGTTCTGGTGAAAAAGTTGCTTACCGCCGTTCTCGTGCTGATCGTTCTTTTCGTCGTCGCCGGCGGAGCGGTCTTCTTCCTGTCCCGCGAAGAGGCGACAGTTCCGATCGCAGAGGGCTATGGCCCCAACCCGACTCTGCCGGAGCCCAATCTGACCTGGCTGCCGACCGTCCATGTCGCCAAGGCCGCGCCGTGGCCGAAGGGCACGAAGCCGACAGCGGCCCAAGGATTTGCAGTCAACGAGTTTGCCGGCGGGCTCGACCATCCGCGCTGGCTGCACGTGCTGCCAAACGGCGACGTGCTGGTGGCGGAGAGCAATGCGCCGCCCAGGCCGGACGAGGGCTTTAACACACGCAGCATACGCGGCTTCCTCATAGATAGCATCCGCAGCATACGCCACTTCTTCACAGACCTCTTCCAGAGCCGGGCTGGCGCGGAAACGTCTAGCGCCAATCGCATCTCGCTGCTGCGCGATCAGGATGGCGACGGGGTGGCAGAAACCAAAACGGCCTTCCTCACTGGTCTGTTCTCGCCATTCGGCATGACCCTGCTCAATGGCAAGCTCTACGTCGCCAATGCCAATGCAATTGTGGCTTTTCCCTACCAGGAGGGCGCGACCGAGATCACCGCACCGGCGGAGAAGATCGTCGACCTGCCTGCGGGGAGGAACCACCACTGGACCAAGGACGTGACCGCCTCGCAGGACGGGACGAAGCTCTATGCAACGGTCGGATCCAATTCCAATGTCGGCGAGAACGGCTTGGAGGAAGAGGAGAGCCGCGCCGCCGTGCTGGAGATCGATCTCGCCTCGAAACAGACGCGTCTCTTCGCCTCCGGGCTGCGCAATCCCAACGGCCTGTCCTGGAATCCGGAAAGCGGCGAGCTTTGGGTCGTCGTCAACGAGCGCGACGAGATCGGCAGCGACCTCGTGCCGGACTACATGACCTCGGTGAAGGATGGCGGCTTCTACGGCTGGCCTTACAGCTACTACGGCCAGCATGTCGATGATCGCGTCGAGCCGCAGCGGCCCGACCTCGTCGCCAAGGCGATCAAGCCGGACTATGCGCTCGGGGCGCACACGGCTTCATTGGGACTGACCTTCAACACGGGCGACCTGTTCGGTCCTCAATACAGGAATGGCGCCTTCGTCGGGCAACATGGCTCGTGGAATCGCAAGCCGCGCAGCGGCTACAAGGTGATTTTCGTGCCGTTTACCGGTGGCAAGCCCTCTGGCCCGCCTCAAGACATCCTCACCGGCTTCCTGAGCCAGGACGACAAGGCTTTCGGCCGTCCTGTGGGGGTGGCGATAGACCGGCGCGGCGCCCTTCTGGTAGCAGACGATGTCGGCAATAAAGTCTGGCGGGTCGTTCCATCGCAGGCACAATCGGCACTTTGAGCGGTTCGTGCTGCCGGCGACCTGATGAGGCTGACGCAATCAAGCCGAAATCAAGGTGTCGGTACCACCCCGCGCCCGCGTACATGCCGGACCGTCTGACGCATACGATCGGCAAGAAAAGCGAGCTGGCCTTGCGCCGTGCGCGTCCCAAGAACGGATTGTAGGATAACACCCTGCGTTGCGAACTTGTTCTTGAAGGACTCTGCACCACAGAGGAAATCGACCATGCCCAAGCCATGATCGATCGACCACTGTATGTAGTCCATGATCAGGATTATGCCCGGCGACGCTCGGCTGAAATCCGGATCGAAGGTGGTCACAAACGCCATCATGGTGTGGTGCTGGACGAAGTTGATCGAGACTGCGACCATCACGCCATCGCATTCAAGCACGAAAATGTGCAGCAAGCCGGCGCGCGCCAGCGCGTCGACGAGTGCGGCGAGCACTGGCGCTCCCTCCTCGAAAAGTTGGGATTCACGCGTGTGCTGCACCAGCCATCTGCGCTTCAGGGCAGCGAGCCGCTCCAATACCGGCTGCAGCGGCTCATCGGTCGCAAGCAAGCGAAATTTCACTTTCCCGGTTTCTTCCAATGCCTTGATGCCTCGCCGATAGTTCTGGCGTGTCTTTTTGGACTGGTCCTCGAACCATGCCGCTCCGCTCTTCCACGGTCCGGCGACGCGATAACTGACTTCCTCCCTGTGATTGGGGCGAAGCCTGATGCCGCGTGAGACATCCGCAGTGAAAATTTTGCGCGCCGCCGCACCCGGCAAAAGACGATTGAGAAAGGCAAGATCGAAGCCGCCGGCGTCACATATCTGGGCCCATACGCCCTGCAGGGCCGATAATGAGCATTCCGGAGCAATGAGAATATCCCCGTAATCGGTATAGCTGTTGGCCGCCCATTCAAGAAACCGCAGGCCTTTGCGCTTGCCGATCGCCAGGGGAACGATGGCAACGAGCCTGTCACCGTTCCAGACCAGGCCGATCCGCAGCGCGCGTTGGTCACGGTCCGCTACAGTATTCCACCATGCCGAAACCCAGGCATGACTCTGAAAGATCAGCGCATCGGTGCGATGCCAAAGATGCATCCAATCGGCTTCGACCGCAGCCAGGCGTTCCGCCGAACGGACAACTTCCAGGCGCTCTGCGCTCGAAGCGTCAATCGAAACAATGGTGTTCATGAAGGGGAACGATCCTGTGGCTGTGCGACGACATCGGGACGCCTGTGGAACAGTCGGACGACATGCCCTCCCATCTTCTTGAGAGGCAGGATGTAAAGCCCAAAGAGCGATTGATAGTCGCGCACATCGCGATCTATCAGGCCAAATTTGAGGTCTTCATCCGGATCCGGGACGAACTGCGTTCCGAAGAGGCGGTCCCAGAACGAAAAAAGCAGGCCAAAATTCTTGTCA
The DNA here is from genome assembly GCF_003997065.1 of Mesorhizobium sp. M6A.T.Ce.TU.016.01.1.1. Taxonomy (NCBI): domain Bacteria; kingdom Pseudomonadati; phylum Pseudomonadota; class Alphaproteobacteria; order Hyphomicrobiales; family Phyllobacteriaceae; genus Mesorhizobium; species Mesorhizobium sp. M6A.T.Ce.TU.016.01.1.1. The sequence goes on from NZ_RZTJ01000008.1 coordinate 20,508, forward strand.
TAGTGGCGAGGGTCGATGCTGTGGTGCACCTGATGCCAGTGCGGGCACAAGATGATGTTGTTCAACGGGCCGAAGGAAATCTTGAAGTGTGTATGGCGAACAAAGTCCATCATCAGGATGTTGCGGATGATATAGACGTTGATGCCGAAGATAGCGATCTCCACCGGATCGAGCGCGATCAGGCCCCAGATGCCGAAGCAGATCCCCGGGATGACGCCATCCCACATACGATTCATCAGATCGTCCAGCGGATGAACCCGATCCTTGGTGATTCCCACCATCACTTCGGCCGAATGATGCACCTTGTGCAATTCCCACAGGAACGGGAAGTGGTGCTGGGCGACATGGTAGAGATAGTATGAGATATCGTAGGCGATCAGCATGGTTGCGGTGAAGATGACGATCGTCACCGGTCCGGCCGGGCCGCCGATGAGCGGCGCCTGGATGTCGAACAGCCAGCCGATTGCCTGGTGTGTCCCATAGCCAACTGCAGCAACGAAGGTGACGCCGGCAGGGATGAGCAGAAAAGGCATCATCAGCCGTTTCGTGACCCAAAATAGGACATCGGCTCGCGCCGACGGGTGTAGAATGACTTCCGCCGGGAACGCGAAATCGAAAAAGTCCCTGAAGGATTTATGCTCGACAGTTCGCCAGTAAGCGACCACCGCGCTCCCCAGTGCCGTGAGAAAAAGCAGGCCGAGCGTCAGCAGATTGAGGTTCGAAAGCTTTTCCACAACCACTCTGGCGAATTCAGAAAACATCGGTGCAGTGGCTCCTGGGCCGTGAGATGGCGATCCGGCGAATTGCGAAGCAAAAAGCTTGCCAAACCCACTGCATGTTGCCTGCAACCAGGCGGCTATTGCGGCTGCAACGAGCAAAGCATGCCGGATTTGCGCCAAACTAGCAGATCAACCGTAACAAAACGCTAAATGTCCGAACGTAATTAATCTCGAATACGGCCGGAACAACGGATAGGCCGTTCTGCTGCGGCGCCGGTCGCTATCTTTGCGACGGGGAGATTGGCGCGAGGTGGATCTTGATTCCGTCTTCGCCCACTTCGCCACGCCAGGCGATGCGTTCGGCTGGCTGCCTGGCGCCAAAACACGGTGAAAACCAGCCGCCCTGCCCCGGTGCGTCGCCGCCGGCGCGGATTTCGACCCCAGCGTCAGGAAACCGGATGGCCATCAGCGGCTCATCGCCACGCAATACCGTGACCGTGTTTGCTTGTTGGTTGGCACTGAGGCCGGCTGCAAGTTGGAAGACGACCTCGGCCACGCGCCTGCCGCCGAGCAGTTGGTCGGCCACGAGAATGCCGTCGGCCTGTTGCGTCACGGTGCGCTGGTGGACGACGCCGAAGCGGCTTTTATACCCGTCATGCCGGGCGCGCAGCTTCCAGTGGGTTCCCGGCTCGCTGTCCATCAATGTCGCAACCGCCTTGTGCGACCAGTTAAACTCCCCGGCGATAATGCTTTGGCTTTTGCCCTCGATATTCAGTGTGTTGTGCGCCGGTGTCGAGCGGAACCAGTCGCGCCAGACGCCCCCCGAGCCGTAGAGCCAGGTGCCGGGGTCGACCAGCACCGGCTCGCCATCGATGCACAAGGTGAGCGACAGCGCGTCGGCATGGCCGTGAGCCGCGATCGAGAGATAGCCGAGCGGGCCGTGGTCGAATGTCAGATCGATGCTGCGGCCATTCATCTCGCCGCGCCAGACGGAGAGCCCGCCTTGCGTGAACGTTTGCAGCCCGTGTGGAACCGGTGCCGGTTCGGACGGCGTGCCAAGGAAAAGCGCACGAAAATCGTCTGGCTTCGACGCGTCGCCCGGCATCCGCAGAAAACCATGGATGGCGGCGGCGACGGATTGGACATAGCCCGGCTCGTCCCCGAGCGTCAGCACGCGACCTTCGTCGTTGTCGCCAAAGCCGGCGGCTGGCGGGAGCCAGCCGACGAAATTGGCAAATGCGGCCAGACGCGCTTCGACGGGCGAGGGAAACGGCGCCCCGCCCTGGCGTGCCGCAGCGGCGCACAGCAAGATGAGTTCGGCCGTGAAGGCGGCGTAGGTCGGGGTCTGCTCGGCACCGGCGCCATCGGCGAGAATCTGCTTGCGCGTCTCGGCCAGGAGGGCTCCGCGTGCAGCGTCGGCCTCGGTCCCCAACGCCAGGCCGATCAGATACTCGCCAGCCAGTTCTGCGACGAGATGGTTGTTGGCGGAGGAAAACCGGGAGGGAAACCGCGGCAGCCAATAGGCGCTTGCCGCCAGGATTTCACCCACTTGCTGCCGTGTCGCCGCGCCCAGTCGGTCGCCGACGAGGTCCAGGGTGACAATCAGGCTGATGGCTCGCAGCGCGACTTCGATGCCGGAAGCCCAGCCACCCCCCCGAAACGGGGGGTTGGCTGAATGCCAACTGTCGATCGCCGCCTCGATGGCCATTCGGGACTCATCGTCGCCGGCGAGAAGCAGGTGGGCGGCAAGTGGCGGCAACTGCTGCAGCCGGTTGATCTCCCAAACATATTTCACATCGCCACGGCCGCCGCCGTCGCGAAAATCGATATCGAAAGTATGGCTTTCGGGACCCGGCCAAAGCCTGCCGGTTACCGGATCAAGGCGCCAAAGCTCGGGAGGAAACAGCCGATCGCGGTCGCGCGGCGGCCATGTCCGCCCGAGTGCGGAAAACTGGCCCTCAAGCGTTTTTTGCGCCGCCGCCGCTATGGCTTGCCGTTGTGCCGGCGTCGCAGCCAGCGCAGCTTCGCGCCACCCAAGCAGCACCGGATGCAACGGGGACGAAGCATAACGCTCCCAGCCGTCGTCGCGGCGGCGCGAAGCGATCCTTCGACGCTGCTCGCCCAGCCGGTGCAACACCTCGGCCGGCTCCATGCTGCGCAACCGGTTGATGTACCAGCCGATTCTCATACGCGCTCCGCCAAGGTTTCGATTCTTATATACCATGCTGTCGAAAAGCCGCGCGACGGCAATCCTCCTTTTCCGATCCTGCGGTTAATATCTCCGACCATGATACGGAGAGTGGCGATGAGAAGGATTGCGTGTGTTGCAGCGTGGGTGCTCGGCATGGCGATGGCCGCCAACGCTGCGCCGATCCCGCTCCAGCGCGGCGTTGGCGTGCATGGATGGCTCAACTGGTCGCCGATAGAGGATGATGGATCCTACCGTTGGCCGCCCTATCGCAGCGAGAAGGAGTGGCGCGCCGGAGATAGGCCGCTCGCCAACTGGCGTGATGGCGAGGCGTTTGCAAGCATTCGATCGATGGGTTTCGACTTCGTCCGGCTGAGTGTCGACCCCGGCCCTCTGCTTGCCAGCGAGGGCGCCAAACGGCAGCAGGCGCTGGACATACTTGCCGCCGCGGTCGAGCGGGTCACGTCGGCCGGCCTCAAGGTGGTTTTCGACCTGCACGGCGTCACCCAGGTTCCGGCCTACAGCATGGAGATGATCTATGACGGTGCCGACAGCGGGGGCGTTGCCAGCTATCGCGAAATGGTCGTGGCGGTCGCCACCATGCTGGTCAAAATCGGCACCGACAAGGTAGCCATCGAGCCTTATAACGAGCCGGCCTACTACCCCTGCGATTCGAGCGGGAGCGATGACTGGCAGCGGATCATGGCAGGCACCATCCGCGATATCCGCGCAGTCAGCAGCGAGCTCACCATCGTCGCAACGGGCGCCTGTGGCGGCAGCATTGCCGGACTGGTCAATCTCACCCCGGGCTTTGACGATCCGAACCTCTACTACAGCTTCCACATGTATGAGCCGCACAGCTTCACGCATCAGCGGTCCGACGGGACAAACACCTTCGCCTCGGGCCTTCCCTGGCCGGCCGACAGCAGCACGCCTGAAGTGGTGACCGAAACCCTTAAGGCGCAGATGGACGCTGCCGGCTTGAGCCCGGTCGAGCAGGTGATGAACATGGTCGCGGCGCGTGAAGCAATCGCCCGATATTTCGAGCAGAATTGGGGCCCAAGCCAACTCGAGGCGAGCTTCCGTCAGGCGGTCGACTGGGCCGAGGCCCATGGCATTCCAAGCCGACGGCTCTTCATGGGCGAGTTCGGCGTCATCCTCATGTCCGCGGACGGCCGCATGGGCGCGTTCGACGCTGACCGTCTGCGCTACCTCAAGGCGGTGCGCCAGCAGGCGGAACGCTTTGCGATCCCATGGTCTATCTGGGAATTCTCCAATCCCTATGGAATGACCGTCATCCGGCAGGAAGGGCCTGCGGTCCCGGACTCCGAGATGCTGCGGGCCCTGGGCCTGCCATAGCTGCCGTTACCCTCTTGGCGGGTGAACCAGCCGGGCGGCAACGCCAACCCTCACCCCTGCCACACTGGATCGGGATCGGCCTGGCTTCATTAAACCGTCTTGCCGCCTCCGGCCGCAACCGCCGGTGGCACTTCATCCGGAACGGGCAGAGCTTCATCGAACCGATCAAGCTGAGCTGCACCAACTTGCGGCCTTTTTCCGCGCGATCCGGTTTGTCAGCAACCAAGTGTTTAATACATTCGTCGTAAATAGCGCCGCAAATACGCGCTCGCCCAAGGGAAAGAAAATGTGTGGAATTGGCGGCTGGGTAGGGCCGAGGGTTGAGAATCCACAAGATCGGGCCGCCAGAATGTCTAACGCATTGCGGCATCGTGGTCCCGATGCCGAAGGTACCGAGTTCTTGGACTTGAACACCGGCGAGAACCAATTGGCATTGGTGCATCGCCGCTTGGCGATTATTGACCTAAATGCCGATTCTAACCAGCCGATGCATGTCGACGACGGCCGCCTCAGAATTATTTTCAACGGCGAAATATACAACTATATCGAGCTGCGCCAGGAACTGATCGGCCTCGGTCATCATTTTCGAACACGCTCCGATACTGAGGTGCTGCTCAGAGCTTATGATCAGTGGCACTTGTCCATGTTTGACCGATTGAGCGGCATGTTCGCTTTCGCGCTCTGGGATGCTCAGAGGCAGGAATTGATCCTCGGCCGGGATCCCTTCGGCAAAAAGCCCCTTTACCTCATGCAAAGCGGAAAATTGCTGTCGTTTGCCTCAGAGATCAATGCGTTGTTGTCGTCGCAGCCAGATGCGCAGCAGCTCGATTTGGACGCTGTCCACGAGTATCTGCGCTGGCGTTATGTGCCTGGACCGCGCACGCTTTTCAAACAAATCCGCAAACTCAACCCCGGAAGCTATGCTGTTTGGTCGCAAGGGACAGTGACGGAAACGCGCTATTATACGCCTCCAGATCAAACCGATCTGACCGAGGATATCGACGAAGAAACCGCCAAGCGACGATTTCTGGAACTGCTCGACCATTCCGTCGAGATTAGAATGCGCAGCGATGCACCCTTTGGCGCCTTTCTCTCCGGAGGGCTCGACTCGTCGGCGATCGTTGCCCTGATGACCAAGCACAGCGACAAGCCCATTCGTACATTTTCGGTCGGTTTCAGCGAGCCGGCTTACAGTGAGTTCCCATTCGCCCGACGCGTCGCCGATCATTTCAAGACTGATCATTGCGAGCTGGTCATTGAAGCGGACGACCTGATCGACCACCTGCCCAAGTTGATTCGCCATTTGGGGGCGCCTGTTTCACAAAGTTCGGACATTCCAATTTACCTGATGTCGGAGCGGGCCTCGCAGGACGTCAAGATGGTGCTCACTGGGGAAGGGGCAGACGAGATTCTCGGCGGGTATCCCAAACATCGCGCAGAATCACTGGCTGGAATCTACCGGTCGCTGGTTCCAGCCTTGCTCCACAACAACCTCCTCGCCCCTTTGATACGCGCGATGCCTGGCGCAACGGCCAAGTTCGATACATTTGCCCGAAGCGCGGGTGAAAGGGACTTTGCCACCCGGATGATCTCCTGGTTTGGGGCCATGACAGCACGGGAACACCATCGCCTCATTGGTGCGCCGGCCAATTGCCGCAGTGGACGCAACAACTTCCCGTTCTCCTCAAGCGCGACGGCGTCCCACCTTCGCCGCGCGCTGTTTTTCGATCAGACATCGTGGTTGCCCGACAATCTCTTGGAACGAGGCGACCGGATGATGATGGCCGGTTCAATCGAAGGAAGAATGCCATTCCTCGATCGCGATCTGGTTGCGTTCGTCAGCACATTGCCCGATCGCTACAAGGTGGGTTGGCGGAAGGGTAAGCTGATCTTGCGCAACAGTATGGCCAACATGCTTCCTGAGGAAATTCTCAATCGCCGCAAGATCGGGTTCAAGGTGCCCGTCGCCGAATGGTTTCGCGGCTCGATGAGGAACTACGTGCACGACCATCTTTGCTCCTCTCAGTCCGTCATTCGCAGCTATTTGAGCGCAAAACACCTTGATCAAATTGTCTCGGAGCACACCAAGGGGGCCGCAGACCACGAAAAGCTGATATGGGCGCTGTTGAATTTGGAGATATTCCACCGCGAGTTCGCGCTTGGAGCGCCGCAGTGACGCCAATGGGATCGATGTCGCGCTCAACCCTCAGCAGCTCGTCATAAGGTCACCTTCCGCAAGCATGGCGCGCACGCTAAGCGTCCATGCATACGACAGCGTCAGTGCTTGACCGATTGAGCCTTTAACGTCACCGACCTCCAGACGTCGCAAATCGCGCCGACAAACGGTGCGAGATCAAGCCGTTCCCGATGCACGGCCATCGCGGCAGCACCAAGCCTGGCTCTCAATGCCGGATTTTCGACCAGCCGTGTCAGCGCATCGGTCAACGCCGCAACATCGCCGGGCGGCACCAGCAATCCGGATTGCTCGTTGGTGATGATATCCTCCACGGCGCCGACAGGCGTCGTCACCACTGCGAGGCCTGCGGCCATGCCTTCGATGACCGAGACCGGCAGGTTTTCGGCAAAGGAGGGCAGCACCAGAATGTCCGCCGAAGCGATCAGCGATGCGACCTCGTCAGGCCCGACCCAGCCAGGAAAGGTAACGCGCTCGGCAAGGCTCAGTTCGGCCGTTCTCATCCGCGCCGCCTCGACGTCGCCATCGCCGGCGATCGTGGCGCGCCAACCCTCGATCGGTTTCATCCGGTGCAGCGCATCGATCAATTGCGGCACGCCCTTGCGGTCGCCGATGCGACCAAGGAACAGGATATGCGCATCGCCGCCGCCGCCGACATGCGCCAAGGTGGGAACCGCGGTGGCATTGGGAACGATGACAATATTGCCGGCCGCCCCCGGTGCCCGGCTGGCGACGAAGTCGCGCCAAAGCCCGCCCAAGACGATCACCCGACCGGCATGCTCGAACAGAGCTTCGATGCGGCGGCTCATGAAACCACGATCGTCTTTCCAGAATGTCTCATACTGCGCCCCGTGCAAATGCAGGACATAAGGTATCGACAGCAGCCGTGCGCAGGCGGCGATCACCATCTTGCGATAGGTGCTGCCGGAAACTGATATATTGATGTGTATGACATCGGCACGCTTGGCCAAACGCGCCGCGAGCATCCGCAAGCAAAAGTCAAACATATAGAAGATCGAAAGCCCGACATGCCCCGGGCCGCGGCTGGCAAGGAAGCGTACATCGATGTCGGCGATCTCCTGCCGCTCGAACTCGTGCTTCAGCGCCCCCATGATGCGGTCGATGCCTCCCTGCCCCGAAACGCCCGAGGGCGTTGCGACAAGGACATGCACTTTTCGATTGTGAACCAGACGCTGCAACATGACTCCATTTCGGAACTACAAAGCAAAGGTTTCAAATTAGGTTACGACAAATCCGTTAGTTCAAACTGAATCTGTTCACCCTTTGCCGTCATCGCGCTGGATTTTCCGCCGGTCGACGGTTAATCGAAGGTGAATCTCCGGGGAAAACCCTTTGCTGCTCCGCTCAACGCTCATCTATGCCCCGGCGATCCTGCTGACGCGGATCTCCGCGCTGCTCCTGCTGGTCATCGTGACGCGGTTGATCGACCAGACCGAGTATGGCCTGCTGACCCTGGTGGTGACCGTCGGCGAAATGACCGACGTTGCCGTTACCAACTGGCTGCGTATCGCGTTACTCAGGCTTGGCGGCAAAGGCGACATCAGCCGCGGCAGCCTGATGCTGGCCGGGCGGGTGTTGCTTGCCAGCACGGCGCTGGCGCTGATTATATCCGTGGTCGCCTCGGCAGTGGTCGTGCCGGAGCGCTGGGTCGAGTTCGCGATCGCCGTCTGCAGCTACCTGATCGCCGGTTCCATCGGCCGCTTCGCGTTGACGGTGCTGCAGATGCAGCAGCGTCATTCGGTCTATTCGATGCTCGAGTTCCTGCGCGCCGTGCTGCAACTCGCGCTGCCGATAGGCGCCGTCGTCCTGTTTCAGGATTCCTTTCTGACGGTATCGCTCGGCTCGAGCCTCGGCGTTTTAATCGCCGGCATCGTGGCGGGCATAATGGCATCGCGACGTGTCGTTGCCGGTCCGCCACGCTTCACCCAAAAGGAGTTCTTCGTCCTCGGTGTGCCCCTGGTCATCATGGCGCTGGTTGGCTTCGGCCTGCACAGCGCAGAGCGCGTATTCCTCAAGATCTATTACGATGCCGGCGCCGTGGCGATCTTCGCCGCGGCCTATGCACTGGCCCGTCAGCCGATCGACATGGTCGCCAACTCGATCAACATGGGCGCCTTTCCCGAGGTGGTCAGCCGGTTCGACGACGACGGGCCTGCGGCATCGGGCCGGCTGCTGTCGCAATTGATGGCCTTGATGATCCGCCTTTGCCTGCCGGTCGCAGCGATGCTGGTCGCACTCAGCAGCGACATCACGCAGCTCCTGCTGCCCCCGCAATATCACGGCCGTTTCGGCCTGCTCTTTCCGATCATCGCCTTCAGCGTGCTGTGTGCCAACCTCGCGAGCTTCGTCTATGGCACAGTGGTGCACGCGCACAAGCGGCCGTGGCTGCTGATCATCGCCAATTCCTTCGGCTCGGTGGCGACAATCGCACTGTCTGTGCTGTTGATCCCGCCGATGGCGGAGGTCGGTGCTGCTTTGGCGCTGGCGGGCGGATCGCTGGTCGGCCTTGTTGCCTGCATCATCATCAGCGAACGGCTGACGCCGGTGCCGGTGCCATGGCGCGACATCGGCATTTCGATCGTCATCTCGCTCTGCACGGGGCTGGCCGCCAGCCTTGCCAGCGCTGTACTCGGCGATGCGCCGGCCATCTTCTCGCTCGCCGCGGGCGGCACCGCTGGCGCAGTGGTTTTCTTCGGGCTGACGTGGCTGTTTTATCCCGCCGCCGCAATGCTATTCGCAGCTAAGTTGCGGGCGCGGCTACGACTCGCATAAACCTGCGACGGCGCGCGTCGTATCGTAGTCCTGGAAAAGTGGTTCCGATTTCGGACCGGTGCTGTAGCCCAGGGCCGGTGCCCTATTTTTTGGGGTAACCGGTGCTTACAGATCGACCTTTCGGCGCCCCCGACGGTCCCAGAACTCCCGGCATAGCAGCCCCACGTAGGCAGTGTTGGTATCATAATAGCGGCGCCACAAGCGTCGCGGCTCCTGTGCCACGCGAAACAACCACTCGAGACCGGCCGCTTGAATCAGTTTTGGCGCCCGGGCGACCTTGCCGCCATAGACGTCGAAACTGCCGCCCACGCCCATGACGAAACTCGGAGTGAGTTCGTCTCGATGGCGTTTGAGAAAGCGCTCCTTGCGCGGCGTCGGCATGGCCACCAACAGGCAGTCGGCACCCGAGGCGTTGATCGCCTCGACGATGCCGGCCTCGTCTTCCGGTTTGAAGTAGCCATTGCGAATACCGGCGACGACGAGGCTCGGATGATCCTTGGCAAGCCGCCTTCCAACCGCATCGAGAACGGATTGCTCGGCACCCAGGAGGAAGGGCCTGAAGCCGCGCTTCGCGCAGAGGCTCAACAGATTGGTCATGATGTCGACGCCGGCTACCCGCTCCGGCAGCGCGACGCCGCAAAGACGCGCGCCCCAAAGCACGCCGATGCCGTCGACATTAATCACATCCGCCGTCGCAACATCCTCCCGCAGCTCGGTATTGTTGCGCATGTTCACGAGCTTGGCGACATTCACGACCACATGATGCAGCGGCCGCCGCAGGGTCATCGCCTCATCGGCGATGGCCAGCGTCTCGGCCATGGTCAGCGCATGGATCGGCGCGCCGAGGAACTCCCGGCGCCGTGATGCCAATAGGCGATGCTGCGCCCATACTGGATCGTGCGCGTTCATGCGGCCTCCTCTGCACCTGCAGGAAGTGCCAGGTGCTCGGTCGCAGATTTCTTGCCTTCGATGCGGGCGTCAGGCTTGCGTGCCTTGCGCCAGGTCCACAGACCCCGCGTGTCGATGAGCTTCTTGTCCTTGAGCGCTTCGGGATCAACCAGATTGAACTGCCGATGGTCGACCAGCAGGACGACGATATCGCACTGGTCGATGGCGGAAAGCGCATCGGTGAAGATGATGCCCTTGCCCTCGAGCTCATGCGGCAGCCTATGTGTGTTGGGCTCAGCCGCGATGATCTTCAGGTTGGGAATATCTGACAAAAGCTTCACCACCTCGACAGCCGGGCTCTCGCGCATGTCGTCGATATTGGCTTTGAAGCTGAGGCCAAGACAGGCGATCGTCTGCTTGCGGGACGGGTCGAGCAGGGCTTCTATATCCCTGACCACCGACAAAGGACGCTCGGAATTGATCCGGCGTGCCGAGGCCATCAGCCGCGTGCTGTTGGGCGCGGCATCGATGATGAAATACGGATCGACCGCAATGCAGTGGCCGCCAACGCCCGGGCTCGGCTGGAGGATGTTGACGCGGGGGTGCCGGTTAGCGAGATCGATCACCTCCCAGACGTTGAGCGACAGATCCTGGCACACCGCCGCAAGCTCGTTGGCAAAGGCGATATTGACGTCGCGGAACGCGTTCTCGGTCAGCTTCACCAGTTCCGCGCTTTCGGCCTTGGTCGTGAACAGGTCGCCGGCAACAAAGGTTGAATAGAGTGCCGCAGTCCGTTCCGACGACTTGCGCGACAGTCCTCCGATCGAGCGATCGTTGTTGATCAGCTCGGTAAGGACCTTTCCCGGCAACACGCGCTCGGGCGAATAGGCGACCAGGACATCGGCCTCTTCGCCATGCACGAGAGGAAATTTGAGATCGGGCCGCAGCTCGGAAAGCAGTGCCGTCATGATGCGCGTCGTGCCGACCGGCGATGTCGATTCCAGCACCACAAGGTCTCCCCGCTTCAGCACGGAGGCGATGCTTCGTGCTGCCGCGAGCACATAGCTCACATCCGGCTTGTGGTCCTCGGTCATCGGGGTCGGCACGGCGATGATAAAGGCGTCCGCCGGCTGCGGCGTGCTAAAAGCCCTGAGCTTGCCGTTGGCCACAACCTTCTGGATCAAACCATCAAGGTCCGGCTCAACGATGTGGATTTCGCCGCGATTGACCTTCTCGACCACGGCCTCGTTGACGTCGACGCCAATGACGTCGAGCCCACGACTGGCGAAGATGGCACAGGTCGGCAGGCCGATATAGCCCATGCCGATAACGGAAACGGTCTTGATCTCAGCCATGATGCAGCAGTTCCTCAACGATCCGGTTACTGGCCCGGCCATCGCCATATGGGTTGTGTCGTTCCGCCATGCCGCGATAGGCGGCCTGATCGTCGAGCAGGCTGTTAGCATTGGACAGGATTTTTTCGATATCGGTGCCGACGAGACGGGCGGTACCTGCCGCGATCCCCTCAGGTCGCTCGGTATTCTCACGCATCACCAGCACCGGCTTGCCGAGCGAAGGCGCTTCTTCCTGCACGCCGCCGCTGTCGGTCAGCACCAGATAGCTCTGCTTCTGCAGGAACAGGAATGGCAGATAATCCTGCGGGTCGACCAGATGGATGTTCGGCACATCCCCTAGCTCTGTGTTGACCACCGAGCGCACATTGGGATTGGGATGGACAGGATAGACGATCTGCACGTCCTCGCGCACCGCCAATCGCTTCAGCGCCGCACAGATACGGTGGATGCCGCCGTCGAAATTCTCACGGCGATGACCGGTGACGAGGATCATTTTCTTGGTGGGATCGAGGAAAGGGAAACGAGTGGCGAGCTTCGCGCTCATCAACTTGTCGCCATCGATCGCGCCGGAAAAATGCAACAGCGTGTCGATCACCGTATTACCGGTCACGAAGATGGTGTTCGCAGCCTTTCCTTCGGCGATGAGATTGTCGCGCGCCTGGATGGTCGGCGCGAAATGCCACGTCGCGATATCGCCGGCAATCTTGCGGTTCAGCTCCTCCGGAAAGGGAGAGTTGATATCGTGGCTGCGCAATCCTGCCTCGATATGGGCGACCGGGATGCGCTTGTAGAAGGCAGCCAGAGCCGCAGTCATCGCCGTGGTCGTGTCGCCTTGCACCAGGACGATATCGGGCTTCGCCTTCTCCAGCACTTCGGCCATGCCCAGCAGCACGCGCGAGGTCACGTCGAACAATGTCTGGCCGGGCTGCATGATGTTGAGATCGTGATGCACCGGCAGGCCAGTCAGTTCGATGACCTGGTCGACCATCTCGCGATGCTGGCCGGTGATGCATGTCTCGGTAATAAAACCTGGATGGGCAAGCGCGGCACGCACCACCGGAAAGCATTTGAGCGCCTCCGGCCTCGTGCCGAACACGATCAGCAGTTTTTGCCTGGACGGCAGTTTTGGATGTGAAAGGACGTTCATTGCTGATCCTGGTCGCCAGAAGGCGTCGCGACCTGCTGATTATTCGCCACAAGAGCTATAATAGCGGCAGAAGCCGCCTTCGTGACCTTAAATCTTAATATATGATTAACAGCCAAGCCTGCGTTCTCCCCGGTAACTCTTATGAAAGCCTGACCCGATAGGTATCCTGGCAGAGTAGTCTTGAAAAAGAACATATTCGATTGACTAATATTTTAATTATCGACCACATCGTTGGATCTCGGCGCTGGGAAAATGAGCTTCTGGTGCGGTTGAACGCAGCTGGCCACGTGGTTTCGAGCTGCCGCGCGCCGACGCCTGCGCCGATCGCTCGCGGACTGGACATTGTGCTGGCGGTCGAGAGCCGGCGCTTCGGACCCTCGTTGGCAAGCCCCTCCGACCCGTTGCCGTCTGGCGGTTCCGGTCCAGCCAACCTCGTGATCGATCTCACCGGCACTTTCGCACGACTCGGCACACCGGTTCTGACGCTCGAGTTTTGCGGCCGCAGCACCTTTCCCGCCGGGGTGGCCGAGATGCTCGCGAGCGGGCGATTGCCCGAGCTTGCCGTTCGCCTCGATGGCGTCACGGTCGCCCGCGGGCGACCGATGCTCGGCGACCGTCTCTGGCTGTCTCGCAGCTGCAACGACCTGCTGGCTGGGGCGATCTCGTTGGTTGCGCAAAGCGTCGCCCGTTTTTCCGCGGGCGAACTTGTGCCAATCGCCGATAGCCCGGCGCCGATCCTGAGGAGCGGCGGTTTTGTCCGGCATTACCTGCCCTTTTTCTGCAGGGGATTGATCGATCGCGCCGTGCAAAAACTTAGACTTGGGCGGCGCCCCTTCTATTGGCAGGTTGCCTATCGGCTGATCGACGGGCCAGGTGTCGCCGAAACCGGGCAACTCGATGGTACGCCGTTCACCGTCCTCCCGGACGATGGCCAGCGATTCTACGCCGATCCATTCGTCATCGAGCGGGATGGCCGCCACTATCTGTTTGTCGAGGAATTTCCCTATGCCACCGGTCGCGGCGTGATTTCTGTCGCCGAGCTGGGTGACGACGGCACCTTCGGTGTGCCGAGGGTTGTGCTGGAGGAAGCGCACCATCTGTCGTATCCGCAGGTGGTCGCTCACGCCGGCGAGATTTTCATGATCCCCGAAAGTGGAGCAGCGCGCGAGCTTGTGCTCTACCGTGCCGCGCAGTTTCCAGATCGCTGGGTACGCGACACCGTGCTGATGACGGACAAGGATTTCAATGACGCCACGCTGCTCGAATCGGACGGGCGCTTCTGGCTGTTCGGGACGGAGCGGTTCGGTTATGGCAGCGCGTCGGATACGATGACGGTCTATTCCGCGCCCTCGCTGCGCGGGCCATGGGTTGCACATGCGCTCAACCCTATCGCCGTCGATCACTCGGCCGCTCGACCCGGTGGCGCCTTTATCCGCCACGATGACGCCCCGGTGCTGCCGGTCCAAAACGGGTCGAGAGCCTATGGCGGCGGCCTGGGGTTGATGCGGCTGGATCGGCTTGACGATTGCGATGTCCGTTTTGCGCCGCCCCACCCGATCGGCCCGGGGCCGGCATGGGCCCGCGGCGGCATTCACACGCTTAACCGCGCCGGCAATGTCGAAGTTGTGGATAGCGCTGGCTGAGGCGTCTGGAGTCTGCGCTTATCCAAGCCGATCCAGTTTCGGCTCGGATGCAACAGCGGTCGAAGATGTGCTCTTCGGCTGGTTTCTATACGGCACGTTTCTATAGGCAAGCAGCAAGACCACGATGGTCGTGATATCCGGCGCCTTTGACGAAAGCGCATTGTTCGACAGCGCAGCAAGCAGAAACGTCATGGTGCCGATCCATGCCGGCAGCGGCGCCGCGCGCAGCAGCCGAAAAATGAACCAGAATACCAGCACGATAAAGAGCACAGCTATGGGCAAGCCGAAGAGCATGATGATGACCACCGGCGCGCTCTCGATATAAGGCAGATGCAGCTTCTCGTTGACGATCGCCAGGAGGTCGTCGACGTTCATGCCAAACAGGATGTCTTTCCAGCTAACAAGTCCGAATATCTGGTAGATCGTCACCCGCGCCATGAAATTCTCGTCAAAGATCGTGTTGCCGAATCGATTCAGCAGCCCGCCCGAAAACAGTATAGCCACCAGCGCTGCGCCGCCCGCCAGTGCGAACAGCAGCACGACGGACTTGGCCTGCCGCTGGTGCTTGAGAGTCAGGCGCGGCCAAGGCACGAACATCAGCAGAATGAGGGTTTCTCCGGCAGCGAGCATCAGGGCGGCGCGGGCGCCTGACGCAGCACAACCGACGAGCAACACGAGAATCGATGCCACCCGCACCCATATGCGCCAGCGCGTCAGCGGTACGAATCCGATGGCTGTGGCGCAGAGCGCGCCTAGTGCCAGCGGATGCGCCGATAGGCCGATTGGCCTGAACTGCAGTTCGTTGAGACCGTAAGGCATAAACCGATGTTGAGTCACCGCTTCGATCGTGCCGAGCACAGCGCTGAGGATCACCATTCCAAGCACGACGTCGCCCAACGCCCGCCGCACTTCCGCGTTCAAGGCCAGCATCAAAAGGCCTGCGGCGCCCGCCACCAGATAAGTATCGATGATGAACCCCGAGGAGCCCGCACGGCCGGTGATGAACAGATACGGCACCAGCGCGAACATCAGCGCAGAATAGAGCATTAAAGCCTTGAATATTCCAATTTCGTCGCCCTGCAGCAGGAACGGTCGGCTGAAAAGAACGATAGGAAGCAGCAGAAAGATAGCATAGGTGCCGAAATGCAGTTTCTCGTAGAATGAGCCACCGTCGGCCGTATAGTCGACGACCATGTTCATAATCTGCGGTGACACCGTGAGGCGGAGCAGGAACGCAAACGCCGCGCACAGGAAAAACAGAACCGACAGCGCGTTCTGACGGCGCGCCTGGCTGGACATCAATCGTTCCGAAGCGGCAGCGGGATAGCTCATGGCCCATCCAAGTGGCGGTATTCAAACGGCATTCTGGCCAAACGAGATCCATTCAAGGGACCGCCGAACGGCCGCGGCGCGTGAATCGGCAAAATATGCCAACTTGGAAAATGAGATGTTAACGATCTTTCTGTAGTGCTGGCCCGCATAGCGAATAACCAGAGTTAGCACCATGTCCGCCGCTTCCGACACACCCCTTCCCTCTGTGGCGGATTCCGACATCAGTGCACTCGAGCGGATCGCCAATGCGCGGCGCGCCAGCAGGGCAAGGCTGCAACAGGATCCCCTAGCCATGGCGCGCACCTCCGCCCCTGTCACGCAGCACACACCCGAGCCTGTCCCGACGGTGACGCTTGATAAGATCGGCGATTTCCTTGAGCTCGATTTTCGACGCCTGTTTGTCTGGCTGCGTGCCGGGCTCGCCGTGGCCTGCATGCTGGCCGTGGCCGGCGGCGTCATCGGCGCCGCCTATGGGCTGCTGAGCAAACAGCGTTATACCGTTACAACGGAAATCCTCATCAATCCTGCCAATTTGCAGGTTGTGGAAAACGACCTCTACTCGCAACCGGGCCAGGTCGACAGCCAAATTCTCAACGCGCGCAGCAAGCAGCGCATCTTGACCTCGGGCAACGTGCTTGCACGTGTGGTGGACGAACTCGGTCTAGCCAACGATCCGGAGTTTTTCGACCCGGACCAGAGTGCCTCCACGTCTGGTGTTGGAGCGAGTGGCGGCAAGTCCGATCCGAAGCTTGTCGCCCAGAAGAGCCTGGCGGAGCGGGTCGATGTCACTGCAGATGAAACGTCGTTCGTCACGACCCTCTCGGTGTCGGCGGAAACCACCAGCAAGGCGATCCTGATCTCGCAAGCCATAGTGAAAGCTTTCCAGGAAGAACTGGCCAAGGCCGAAGCTGCTGGTGCCAGCCGTGCAGCAGCTGCTCTTGACGGCCGGCTCGGCCAACTCAAGCGCGACGTGCAAGCGGCCGAAGAGAAGGTCGAGAGCTACAGGCGCAGCCACAACCTGTCCTCCAGCAATGGCCAGCTCGTCAGTTCGCAGACGATGACGCAGCTCAATAGCGAAATTGGGGAGGCGCAATCGCGCGTGATCGCTGCGCAGGCAAGTTACGACGCCTTGGTTGCGTCCGGTGTCAATGGAGCCAACCCTGACCCGGCGGATTCGGCAGCACTCGCAGCACTGCGCGACAAGGCAAACGGCCTGCGGCAGCAAATCGATTCACAGTCCATGACCTTTGGTCCGCGCCACCCGACGATTGTCAGGCTCAGGACAGAATTCGAAACCGTCAGTTCTCAACTCAGGGCGGAGTTCTCCCGCACGGTCGGCACGGCAAAAGCCAACCTGGATAAGGCCAACGCCTCATTGGCTTCCCTCAGCGCCAAGATGAACGATCTGAAGAGCAATGTTTTCACCGACAGCGAGTCCCAGGTCGCCCTACGTGAGCTTGAACGGGACGCCGCCTCAAGGAGGACGATCTATGAAAGCTTCCTGTCTCGCGCCCGCCAAATCACCGAGCGCGAGCAGATCGACACCACGAACGTGCAGGTGATTTCCACCGCAGTACCGCCAAACGGGCGCTCGTGGCCGCCCCGCACCCCCCTCATGGCAGGCCTGGGAGCTTTCGCTGGCTTTGCTCTAGGCATGCTGCTCGCCTTAGCCATGGGCATCGTGCGCGACATGCGCCAGCCGCCGAACCGACCAGGCATTGGCGTCAGCCAAGCCTGAATCCAGGCATGGCGAAGCGCATTGTTTTTCACATTGCCAGCCTCAGGGGCGGCGGCGCCGAGCGTGTCTTCGTCCTCATGGCAAACGAATTGGCGTCGCGTGGGCACGATGTCACACTTTTTACCTGGAACGCGGAAGGACCTAACGCCGCGCTGCGCTCCCCTGCTGTGCATCTGATCGATTTCGACCTTCCTATCCGGGGCGAGGGCTACGGCAAGTGGGAGACGCTGAAAGGCATCGTGCGAAGCGCACGTTTATTCGACCGCCTTGGTCCCCATGCGGTCTATAGCGCCCCGGAATTTGCCAATCTGGTCGTGACGCTGGCGCTTCTCCTGGCGCGAAGCCGAGCTAGATTCTTTCCGAGCTTCCACGCGGCGGCCTCACTGCCTTCCGGCAGCCTCGGCGCGAGAATAGCGGTCTGGCTTTCCGCGCTGGTTGCAGCGCGCGCAACCAAAGCCATCGCCGTCTCAGTGGGTGTCGGCCGCGATATTGCGGCCCGCGGCTTCCCCAAATCCAAGGTTGTCGTCATCAACAACCCGCTGCCGCCGGCTGCGGCGCCCCAGGGACATTCCTATGCCTGGCAGGCAAAGCTGGCGGCGATGGGCGATGGCCCGGTCATTGCCACCGCCGGGCGCCTGGTGCCGGTCAAGGATCATCGGACTTTGCTGCGGGCCTTCGCTATCCTGCGCGCCGGCCGCCGCGTTCGACTTGCCATCTTCGGTGAAGGTCCACTGGCCGACGAGTTGCGCGCTTATGCCCAAGAACTCGGCATAGGCGCGGATGTGCTCTTTGCTGGCTACGTCAACGATCCCGCGGCCTGTTACACCGCAGCCGATCTGTTCGTGCTTTCCTCGACGAGCGAGGGCTTTGGCAATGTGTTGGTCGAGGCCATGGCTGCCGGTGTTCCCGTAGTCTCCACAGATGCACCACATGGCCCGCGCGAGATTCTGGGTGACGGTCGTTTTGGCGCCTTGGTGCCGGTCGGCGATGCCGCGGCCCTGGCAGCAGCGATGGCTACGATGCTGGACCACCCCACTTCCCCTGCCCTCCTGGAGAGCAGGGCAGCGGATTTCGAAGTTGAAAAGATCGGCGATCTATACGAAGCGCTGCTCTAGCCAGGAACTTCGCTTGGCGGTACAGGCGCCAGAGCAGGATCGTCACATACATCGGAATCTGATAGCAACCGATGAAGAGGAGCAGCGGGTCGGTCACCCCTGCGGGAAACGCGAGCGCGCAGCCGCAGGGCGTTTCTTTTCTAACGGAGTGTTCGAATGAGACATGTGTGGCGTTGGTTCGGCCCAGTCGACAAGGTGACGATCGCGGACGCGCGTCAAGCCGGTGCACAAGGCATCGTCTCAGCCCTTCACCACGTTCCTTACGGCGCCGTCTGGCTGCCCGCCGAAATCCAAAACCGTCAGCGCGAAGTCGCATCTTTGCCGGATGGAAGCGCAAGCGATCTGAACTGGGAGATCGTCGAGAGCCTGCCGGTTTCCGAAGCGATCAAGACGCAGGTCGGCGAATGGCGCAGCCATATTGCCAACTACAGGACATCGTTGGAAAACCTGGCGCGGGCCGGCATTTCGGTCATCTGCTACAATTTCATGCCCGTGCTCGACTGGACCCGCACCGACCTCGCCTGGCGCCTGCCGCATGGCGGCACCACCATGCGCTTCGATCTGGTCGACTTCGCCGCATTCGACATCCATATCCTGAAGCGCCAAGGGGCGCTCGGCGATTACACACCGGAGATCGCCTCCGAGGCGGAGCGGCGACACGCGCAGATGGATGATTTTGCACGCAAGGTTCTGGCAAGAAGCGTCAATTCCGGTCTGCCCGGCTCGACCGAAGACACGTCTCTCGACGGTCTCGCGGCGCAACTGTCAAATTATGACCGCATCGACGCAACAACGCTGCGCCGGCATTTCGTCGATTTCCTGGCGGAGGTCGTGCCTACGGCCGAAAGCCTTGGCCTGCGTCTCTGCTGCCACCCTGACGATCCGCCGTTTCCGCTGCTGGGCCTGCCGCGCGTCATGTCGACCGAGGCCGACTATCGGTACATTCTGGACGCGGTCGACAGCCCGGCCAACGGGGCGACACTGTGCACGGGATCACTCGGTGCGAGACCGGATAATGATCTGCCGGGCATGATCGAGCGGATGGGGCCAAAAATCCACTTCGCGCATTTGCGCAATGTGCGCAAGGAAGCGGCCGGCATCCCCTGCTCGTTCCACGAGGATGAGCATCTTGCCGGCGACACCGACATGGTGGCAGTGGTGGCGGCGCTACTCCACGAGGAAGCGCGGCGCAAGAAGGAAGGGCGCCCGGACGCTCTCATCCCGATGCGCCCCGACCATGGCCAGGACATCCTCGACGACCTGACGCGTGGGGCCCAGCCCGGCTATCCGGCCATCGGTCGGCTCAAAGGATTGGCCGAACTCCGCGGCGTCGAACATGCCATTCGCAAGTCGGCTTCATTCGCCGCGGGCCGGCCTCGCCTCCCCGGCCCCGTTCAATAAACGGCAATATCCAGAAGCAGTTCGGTCGCGGAAGCCAGTCCGAAATTATCGAGATATGGCCGGCTTCGCCCCGGATAAGATCACTATGATTTCGGAGCGATCTCAAGACACACCGGTGCCTATCGCAAAAATGCGGGCTTGCGCTGACGGTAGGACGTGCGGCTAGTATGCGTCGTCAGATCATTGGACTTCGAAAGGCCAAGCAATGCTGCCGAGCGAAATGACCACAAGCGATCCGATCGAGGAAGCTGTTCTCTCCGTTCAAAATCTGACTATCCGCCTGCCCAGGAACATGGAGCGTGAGAACGCGGTCGAAAACATATCCTTCGACATGAAGAAGGGTGAGATGCTCTGCATCGTCGGCGAATCCGGCTCCGGCAAGTCCGTCACCGCAAATGCGATCATGGGTCTGCTGCCATCTTCGGTGCGGATCACGCAGGGAAGCATCTGGTTCAAGGGTCACGATCTGGCCAGCGCACGGGAAGACGTCCTGCGCGGCCTCAGGGGCCGGTCGGTCTCCATCGTCTTCCAGGATCCGCTTTCGGCGCTCAATCCGCTGATGACCGTCGGCCAGCAGGTCGCGGAGGTTATGGAAGCGCACCACGCAGGCACTTCGGCGACCCGCGCGAAGGCAGTTGTCGATCTGCTCGGCGAAGTCGGCCTGCCGGAGCCCGAGGTCCTGCGGCATCAGTATCCGTTCCAACTCTCGGGCGGGCAGCGCCAGCGCGTCATGATCGCCATGGCGCTCGCGCTCGGGCCCGATCTGCTGATCGCCGACGAGCCGACGACGGCCCTCGACGTCACCACCCAGGCGCAGATCCTTGCGTTGATCCGGCGGCTGCAGCGCGAAAAGAACATGAGCGTCATGTTCATCACGCACGATTTTGGCGTCGTCGCAGAAATCGCCGATCGCGTCATCGTCATGGAGAAAGGCGCGATGGTCGAGCAAGGCGTCGCTTCCGACGTGCTCGGCAATCCTAGCCATCCCTACACCAGGCGACTGATCGCCGCCGTTCCACACATGATCGAGAATGAGACGAAGTCGCGCGGCGATGCGCCTGTCGTGCTGGAGGTGCAGAAGCTCGACAAGACCTACCGGCCAGGCATCGGGTTCTTCTCACGCTCGCGCATCGTGCACGCCGTCAAGCAGGTCAGCTTTGAAGTCCGCCAAGGTCGGACACTTGGGATCGTCGGGGAGTCCGGCTCGGGAAAATCGTCGCTAGGCCGCGTCCTCCTGAAGCTGCTGGACAGCGATGGCGGCAGCATTCTGTTCGACGGCAAGGATATCGCGGCGCTTTCGGCTTCCGAGTTCCGGCCGATGCGGCCGCATATTCAGATGATTTTCCAGGATCCATTCGCCTCGCTCAATCCGCGGCAGACGATCGCCAAGATCCTCACCGTCGGCCCGATGGCGCACGGCCTGTCCGCTCGCGAAGCGCGCGCGAAAGCGTTGAAGCTGCTTCGGCTGGTCGGGCTCGACGAGGGTGCCTACGACCGGTTTCCGCATGAATTTTCAGGCGGCCAGCGCCAGCGGATCGGCATCGCTCGGGCTCTGATGATGGACCCCAAGGTCCTGGTCGCCGACGAAGCGGTCTCCGCCCTCGACGTCTCCATCCAGGCGCAGATTCTTGATCTGCTGGCCAATATCCAGGAGGAAATGAAGATCGCCATGATCTTCATCACTCACGACCTGAGAGTGGCAAGCCGTATCTGTGACGAGATTCTGGTCATGAACCGCGGCGAAGTCGTGGAGTCCGGCCCGCCTTGGCAGATATTCCGATCCCCGCGTCACGCCTATACCCAGCAACTCATCTCTGCCATTCCCGGCAAGGAATGGGTCCCCGCCGCCTAGGCGGCGATCGAGAACGTCCCGCGATCCATCGATGACGGCGCCGATAGAGGACGCGGATCGCAAGGCCGTGTCTCGATCGAACTGCACGCGCGCACCTCGGGCCTTCCTGCAGGGGAGATAGTTGCTTTTGTCCATCAAAAGTAGTTGCAATTGTCCACTACCCGCTCAACTATGCCTTTGAAGGCTCGCGGCAACCTCGATTTTCAAGGCTGCCGGTGATCTCGACGCAGGCTGCCAGGAAAGCCTCAGGAGAGTGTCCGTTGCCGAAGAAGAAGAAAGGCCCTCCTCATACCGTCGAGACGGTAGGGCTCGATGTCCTCGAAGACACGTTGAGCTTCTATATCAGAAGCATCAACATCGCCCTTTCTCGTGATCTCGATGACCGCCTGGAGGGTCTCGATGTCGCCCGGGGAACCGGCAAGATCACCACCTTGCTTCTTGTCGACAGCCATCCAGGGATACGACCCTCGGTCATCGCGCAGCTCATTATGCGCGATCGCTCAGCCATGGGCCGGCTGGTCGACCAGATGACCGAGCACGATCTTCTGACGCGGGAGGCCGCAGCGGACGACGGACGCGCGCAGGAGCTCCATATCACCGAAAAGGGAGCGGACCTCGCCCGCAAGGTTCGCAAGATCGCCACCAAGCAATCCAGCGATTTCTTCGCCGGTGTGCCCGAAGAAGACCAGAAGCGTCTGCTCGACATATTGCGGCGAGTCTATCGTCGCACCGTGGGTCTCGGCCAATGAGGGAGCCGGCAGCAGTGGGCCGAGTGCAGGCCACCCAGCGGGTGGCGCTCCTGTCGGGTGCTAGTCGCGGGATCGGTGCGGCTTGCGCCCGGCACTTGTATGAAACGGGCTGGTCACTGTCGCTCGGCATGCGTGAACCGGTGCAACCTGACTGGGCAGACAGCGAGCGCGTCCGCGTATTCCCCTATGAAGCCGCGGCTGCCAACGCCGAACGGGCGTGGGTCGACGGCACCATCGATGGCTTCGGTCGGATCGACGCGGTCATTGCCTGTGCCGGCATCATGATTCCGAAGTCGGTCATCGACGTCGACGACACCGATCTCGATCTGATGTTCGAGATCAACGTGAAGGCTCCGCGCCGCCTGGTGCGCGCGTCATGGGACTGGCTTGCGGCAAGTCGAGCAGGCCGGGTCATTATTCTCGCCTCGCTGTCGGGCAAGCGGGTCAAGTCCGCGACATCAGGCTCTTATTCGATCTCCAAGTTTGCTGCCGTCGCCCTTTCCCACGGCATCCGGCAGGCGGGGTGGGATCTCGGAATTCGAGCCACGGCCGTCTGCCCCGGATTCGTCGCCACCGATATGGCGCGCAGCATCACCGATCGCGCCGACGCACTGATGACCGATCCCGATGATCTCGCACGGAGCATCGGGATGCTCCTCGATCTGCCCAATAATGCAAGCGTCGCGGAATTTTCCATCAATTGCCAGCTCGAGGAGCTCTACTGAGCATGCCCGGACCGTTCGTCATCCCCGTTCATGGAGATATTGAACTGCCAAAGGAGGTGGACTGCGTCGTCATCGGCGGCGGCATCGTCGGCGCCTCCACGGCGCTGGAACTCGCCGAAAGCGGTTTGCGGGTGGCTTTGTGCGAAAAGGGCGGAATCGGCCAGGAGCAGTCCAGCCGCAACTGGGGCTGGGTACGCATCTCCCGTCGAGATCCGCGCGAGGTCCCGCTGATGGCGGAAGCACTGCGCATCTGGACGCGGCTCTCCGAACGAACGGGGCGGGATACCGGCTACACGCGTGCAGGAATCGTGTTCACCTGCGCTAACGACAAGGAATACGACCGGCACGAACGCTGGGGACGTCATCTCGAAGGCTATCAGCTCGAGTCGCGAATGATCGGTGCGGGAGAATTGCGTGACCTCCTCCCCGGCTCCAATCTCGATGTCAAAGGCGCGCTGTACACACCCGCCGACGGCCGCGCCGAGCCGCAGAAGGCCGCCCCGGCGATTGCCGAAGCCGCGCGCGAGCGCGGCGCCGCCATTCTAACGGAGTGCGCGGTGCGCGGCGTGGAGACAACCAACGGCGCCGTCTCGGGTGTCGTGACAGAACGTGGTTTCATTGCCTGCAAGGCAGTCGTCCTTGCCGGAGGCGCTTGGTCGAACCTATTTTGCGGAGCGCTTGACCTTGATCTGCCTCAGTTGAAGGTCATGAACACGGTCCTTCGCACGACGCCGGTCGAGAACGGGCCGGAACAGGCCGTATGGGCAAACAATTTCGCCATGCGCAAGCGCCAGGATGGCGGATATACCATCGCCTCCAGCACCACCAATGTCGTCGATATCGTGCCGAACTCCTTTCGGTACGCGCGCGACTTCCTTCCGGCCTGGAAGATGGAATGGCGATCGCTGAATTTCCGTCTCGGAAGCCGTTTCCTCGAAGAGGCAAGAGTGCCGACCCGTTGGGCAATGGATGAGGCCAGTCCTTTCGAATACTGCCGCGTGCTCGACCCCAAGCCGTCGAAGAAAAGCTCCGAGCGTATCCTTTCGAACGCCCGCAAGGCATTTCCGGTTCTGGACAAGGCAGAGATCGCGCAGCGCTGGGCCGGCTATATCGACGTCACGCCCGACGCCGTCCCCGTCATTTCCGCGGTCAATGCCGTCCCCGGCTTCCATGTCGCGACTGGGTTCTCGGGCCATGGCTTCGGCATCGGCCCGGCCGCAGGCAGGCTGATGGCAGACATCGTCACGGGGCGGCCGCCGATCGTCGACCCGACGGACTTCAGATGGTCGCGGTTTTCGGACGGATCGAAGGTCGCGCCAATCAGTGGATTCTAACCGCTCCGACAAGAGAGCGGGACGCAGCAAAAGTGGAACACTTCAAAAAGGAGATTCTAATGTCAAACCAGAGCAGCAGCACAGTCTTTCGGCCGACGCGTCGCCAGACGCTTGGAATGGCAATCGCCGGCGCCGCCGGCCTCGCCATGCCCAACCTGACAGGGGCCGGCAAAGCCCTTGCCGCAACCCCGCCGAGCGCGCCCAAGGGGCAGGTGATCGTCGGCTTTTCTCAGGAACCCACCGTCTTCAATCCGCACCTGGTGCATATCGAGGTCGACGAGGGCATTCACTTCAGCGTCTTCGATCCGCTGTTTGGCGTCGACCCGAAAGGTAATTTCTACCCCGCACTCGCCAAGGAGGTGCCGACCGTCGAAAACGGCGGCATCTCGGCCGACGGGCTTGAGTGGCGCGTAAAGCTGCGCGGTGACGTCAAGTGGCATGACGGAAAGCCGTTCACGGCCGAGGACGTCAAGTTCACGCTCGAACTCTTGGTCGACCCGAAATTTCTGAGCTGGCGGCGCGCCGGCCACGAACTTATCCAGGATTTGACCGTCGTCTCGCCAACCGAGATCAGCTGGAAGATGAAGGAGCCTTACGCGCCCTATCCGTCGATCCTGGCGGCGACTTTCATCGTCCCGAAACATGTGCTCGGTGCGGCGGAGGACAAGAATACCGCGCCGTTCAACAATGCTCCCATCGGAACCGGACCGTTCAAGTGGGTGGAGCGCACGGCCGGCGATCATATCGAGCTGGCCGCCAATACCGACTACTTTGGCGATGGCCCTTATCTCGAGCGGCTGATCTATAAATACATTCCGGACCTGACGGTTCTCTACACCCAGTTCAAGACCGGCGACATCGATGTCATCGGACTGCAGTGGATCACGCCCGACCATTACGAGGAGGCCAAGGCGTTGAGCGGAACATCCGTAGCCGTCATTCCCGCCGCCACCGTCGAATCGCTCAGCTTCAATATGGAGCGCCCGCAGTTCAAGGAACTCGCCGTTCGCCAAGCGCTGTACTATGCGCTGGACAAGCAGACGATCATCGACGCCCTCTACTACGGACTGCCAACCCCCACCGAAACCTACATGCCGCAGCAATCTTTCTACTACAATCCGGATCTGCCTAAGCAGGAATACAATCTGGACAAGGCGAAGAAATTGCTGGACGACGCCGGCTGGGTCCCTGGCAGCGACGGTGTTCGCGTCAAGGATGGCGTCCGCCTCTCGTTCAAGAACTCGACCACGGCGGGCAATCATATCCGCGAACAGGCGCAGCAGTTCATCCAGCAATCGTATCGCGACATCGGTGTCGAAGTGGAGATCTCCAACCTGCCGCCTGCGGTCATGTGGGGGGACTACTGGATGAAGTCGCAATTCGATTCCGTTGTCGTCGGCATCAACTTCCTGACAGGGTCCGACCCCAATACTTCGGATTACCTCAGTTCGAAATCAATTCTGGCCAAGGGCGGCGCTGGCCAGAATACCTGGCAGTACGCCAACCCGGAGGTGGACAAGCTGCTCGAAGCCGGCGGTGTCGAATTCGTGCCGGAAAAGCGCAAGCAAGCCTACCTGAAAATCCAGGAGACCGTGCGCAACGACCTGCCATTCCTGCCGATATTCCAATACGCGACGGTCCGCGGACACAAGTCCGGTGTCGAAGGCGTCGTCCCGAACATCAATGTGCGCATCGACTCCTGGGACGTAGCCACCTGGTACTGGTCATAGCTCCGGAAATGGGCCGGGCCGGCAATGACCGGCTCGGCCTGCATCGCCGTAGATTCAGGGTGTTAGAGCGTACTTTGTGCGTCCAATTGGACGCGCGTCGCTCTAAGGCGCGCCCTGGCGCAACCGTATCCGACTGACAGCAAACGGAGGCAACCGGCATGCTTCGCTATCTGCTGGGACGTTTCTGGCAAAGTCTTGTCCTGCTCCTGCTGGTCTCGATGATTGGCTTTGCCGTCCTGAACCTCGCTCCGGGTGGGCCGCTTTCGCAGTTCAGCCTCACGCCGGGAATGACGCAGGCCGATCTCGATCGCATCGCCTCGCAAATGGGTCTCGATCGACCTCTTCCGGTACAGTACATCGACTGGCTGGGGCATCTGCTTCGCGGTGACTGGGGACGTTCCTTCCGGGACGGCAGGCCCGTGCTCGACATCATCTGGGAGCACCTTCTCGCGACACTGCTGCTGATGGGCGTATCGACCGCGATCGCCATCTTCGTCGGCACCTGCATAGGTGTGCTGGGCGCGCTCAAACGGTACTCGATCTTCGACTACGCTGCGACGGTCGGCGCGATGGTGGCATTGTCGATCCCGACCTTCTGGTTCGGGTTGATCGCGATTTACATCTTCTCGCTCCGGCTCAGGTGGCTGCCGGCCGGCAACATGTACACGATCGGCGATGGCTCGCTCGGTGACTATGCGATCCATCTCATCATGCCGAGCATCGTTCTTGCGCTGGTCAATATCGCCGTGTGGAGCCGCTACATGCGGACCGCGACGCTCGACGTCATCAATCAGGATTTCGTCCGCACTGCCCGGGCCAAGGGACTGAGGCCCCGACGTGTGTTGATCCGTCACATCCTCGGAAACGCGCTGCTTCCGATGATCACGCTGATGGGGCTGCAGCTGCCGACAATACTGGGTGGCGCCCTGGTGACGGAAACCGTCTTCACCTGGCCCGGCATGGGACGGCTGTTCCTCGATAGTCTCGGCTACAGCGACTACCCCGTGGTGATGGGCCTGCTGATGATGTCCGCGGTTCTCGTCCTGGTCGGTAACCTGGCCGCCGACCTCACCGTCGCATTCGTCGATCCGCGCATTCGATTGAGCTGAGGACCAAAAAAATGAGCCAGTCGGAATTACTCCTCCCCGCCCGCTCCACGCAACCCTGGTGGCGCAGCCGCACCGTGCGCCGATTTGCCCGCCATCGGCTGGCGATGTTTGGCTTAGCCACGATCATCATACTGGTCCTCGCCTGCGTCATCGGACCCTTTCTCCTGCCCTTTGATGATCTTTACATCGACCTGCGTGGACGGTTCTCCCCACCGTTCACCGGCTACCATTTCTTCGGCACCGATCCGCTCGGACGCGACATCGCGGCGCGCCTTCTCATGGCTGGTCGCGTTTCGCTGCTGGTCGGTTTCGCTGCCATGCTCCTCAGCACCGTCTTCGGAACCGTGCTCGGGATTGTGGCAGGCTTCTTCGGCGGCCGCATCGGCACCGTGCTGATGCGTTTCGTCGACGCGATGCTGTCCTTTCCCAACATCTTCCTGCTGCTGGCGATGGCTGCCTTCATCAAGCCGAGCCCGATCATGATCACCCTGATCATAGCGGCGACGAGCTGGATGGAAATCGCCCGCATTGTCGAGGCGGAAGTGCGCTCCCTGCGCGAACGCGACTTCGTGGTCGCCGCCCGGATGCTCGGGCTCAGCAACAGCCACATCATGTTTCGCGAGCTTCTGCCCAATGCGATCGGCCCGATCATCGTCGCGGCCACGCTTACCGTCGCCCGCGCCATTCTCCTTGAGGCCTATGTCAGCTTCCTTGGCTACGGCATCCAGCCGCCGCTGCCGAGTTGGGGCAACATGCTCAACGGCGCCCAGCAGTATCTCGATAGCGCGCCGTGGCTGGCGATCGTTCCTGGCGCCGCCATCACACTGGCGGTCACCAGTTTCAATTTTATCGGCGACGGCCTGCGCGATGCGCTCGACGCGCGAAGCGACATGCTGTGAGGCCGTCTGGCATGACAAGGTTTTCGCCGTTTGAAGTCTCGCTCTGGTATGCGACCGCAAAACCGGCGCCAAAAACCGACCCGCTGCAAGGACGCACGAGGGCGGACGTCTGCATCGTCGGCGGTGGCTATACCGGATTGACGACTGCGCTCGATCTCGCTCGCGACGGCATACGCGTCGTTCTTCTCGAAGCTCAGGAGATCGGGTTCGGCGGCTCGGGACGCAATGCCGGCCACTGCACGCCAACCTTTACGCATTACAGCCTGCCCGAACTGCGTGCCATGTTGGGCGAGCCGTGGGCCGAAAGGCTGATCGCCCGGCAGACAGGGGCCAACAGACAAGTCGCGGGGATGGTCAAGCGTTACGGCATCGATTGCGAATGGCAGCAGAACGGCTACGTCATGGGCGCGCTTACGCCAGGCGCCGTCGCCAAGCTCGAGGCGAAGGCGCAGCAGTACAATGCAGTTGGCGCCAGGACGTGGGTGCTCGACAGGCAGGCTAGCGAGGAGATGACCGGCAGCCCGCGATATTATGGCGGCTGGTTCCATTCCGAGGCTGGTCACCTCAATCCCTTGAGCTATGCAAGAGGGCTGGCGCGCGCCGTCATCGAGGAGGGCGGCACGATCCATACCAAGTCGCCTGTCCGCGATGTCGTGCGGCAGGACGGCGCCTGGGCAGTGCACTCGGGCGAAGGGATTGTGGTTGCGGACAAGGTCATCTTTGCGACAGGCGCCTATACCGTTAACGGTTGGCCCGGCCTCGACCGGACCTACAAGATCCAGAAGGTGTTCGTCGCCGCGACGCAGCCGCTGACCGGCGCGGAACGCCAAACCGTCCTGCCACGCAACGCCACCATGCATGATGGCCGCGGCGACATCTTCGTCTACAAGTACAACACCGAGGGACGGATTGTCGCCTCGATGTTCCCTATGGGCCGGCGCGGCCGGGACATGGCGTTCACACACCGCCTCATGTCCGACCGTCTGCATTGGCTCCATCCGCAGATCAGCAGCGACTTGAGATGGGAGTATTTCTGGTTCGGTGAACTGGACATGCAGAAGCGCACCATCCCGCGATTCTACCAGCTCGCGCCGGGCGTCGTCGCGCTGACTGGCCTGTCCGGTCGGGGCGTGCCGACCGGCAGCATGCTCGGCGGCATACTCGGCGAATGGGCGAAGGGCGTCCCTGAAAAAGACCTGTCGCTGAAGCTCGAACCGCTCCGGCGCGCACCCTTCTTCATGTCGTTCGCCCCGGCC
The DNA here is from genome assembly GCF_003997065.1 of Mesorhizobium sp. M6A.T.Ce.TU.016.01.1.1. Classification (NCBI taxonomy): domain Bacteria; kingdom Pseudomonadati; phylum Pseudomonadota; class Alphaproteobacteria; order Hyphomicrobiales; family Phyllobacteriaceae; genus Mesorhizobium; species Mesorhizobium sp. M6A.T.Ce.TU.016.01.1.1. Next base: position 50,034 of record NZ_RZTJ01000008.1, read on the forward strand.
GCCATGTTCCGATACTATCGCGTCTCGGACTGGTTGCGGGCACGGGCGAGCGGAGCTCCACTTCCACCGCACGCTTAGCGAGTCCGGAGGAAGGGCACAGAGAGGTCCGTAACCGGTATTCGCTATCAGATTTCGACCAGCTCGATGTGACCTTTCCACCCATTTTGCGCGGACGGGTTGTGCATAATCGCAGTTTGCGGTTTGACCCCGATTGCAATCCGCTAGCCTGCGCTAGTTATTGCTCCATCCAGCCGGTGTTGAAAGGAACTCTGGGCAGCGGTTGGGAATTCATATCCTGGGAGGAAATCACGATGAGAAAATTCGTCGCCGCTCTGGCCGCAGCCGCAGCCGTCACGCTCTATCCGTTCGCCGCGGGCGCGCAAACCTATCCCGAACGCACCATCACCGTTGTGGTGCCGTTTTCGGCAGGCGGCCCGACCGACACGGTCACGCGCCTCGTCGCGGAAGCCATGTCGAAGGATCTCGGCCAGCAGATCATCGTCGAGAATGTCGGCGGTGCCGGCGGCACACTGGGCGCCGGCCGCGTCGCGCAAGCCGATCCCGACGGCTATACGCTGCTCCTCCATCACATCGGCATGGCGACAAGCGCTACGCTATACCGAAAGCTCGCATACGACACACTGAACGGCTTCGAATATGTCGGCCTCGTCACCGATGTGCCGATGACCATCGTCGGCCGCAAGGACCTCGAGCCGACGGATCTGAAGGGGCTGGTCGACTACGCCAAGGCGAACAAGGATACCGTCACCGTCGCCAATGCCGGCATAGGCGCGGCCTCGCATCTGTGCGGGATGCTGTTCATGAGCGCGATCGGCACACCGCTGGTCACCGTGCCCTACAAGGGCACCGGCCCGGCCATGACCGATCTTCTCGGCGGCCAGGTCGACATCATGTGCGACCAGACAACCAATACCACCAAGCAGATCCAGGGCGGCACGATCAAGGCCTATGCCGTCACCTCGTCTGAACGCCTCGATGTGCTGCCCGATCTGCCGACGACGACGGAAGCCGGTCTCCCGGAGGTGCAGGTCGGTATCTGGCACGGCCTCTACGCGCCCAAGGGCACGCCGGCCGAGGTCACCGAGCGCCTGTCGAAATCGCTTCAGGTCGCGCTGAAGGACCCGAACGTCGTCGCCCGCTTCGCCGAGCTCGGCACCAAACCGTCGTCCGACGCAGATGCGACGCCGGCCGCGCTGAAGGCCAAGCTGGAAGGCGAGATCGCGCGCTGGAAGCCGATCATCGAAGCCGCCGGCCAGTACGCCGACTAAGGTTTTGAACGGGGCGCCACCAGCGCCCCGTTTTTCACACCGGCATCAGCGTGCCCCGCGGCGGGCCTGGGAGGACGTCATGAAACCTTTCACGATCGACACGACCAACGGCACATGCGCCGCGCTGTTCATCTTTCTTGGCGGATTTTTCGCTCTGCAGTCGCTCGGCCTCGAAATCGGCACCGCCTTCCGCATGGGACCGGGCTATTTCCCCCTGGTCCTGGCGATCGTGCTGATCCTGCTTGGCGCCGTCATCCTCGTCGAAGCGGTGCGCTTCGAGAGCGAGCCGATCGGGCATATAGCCTGGCGCGGCATGCTGTTCATCCTCCCTGCCCCGATCTTCTTCGGCCTGACCGTGCGCGGCCTCGGCTTCATCCCCTCGATCTTCCTGACGGCGCTGATCGCATCCTTTGCCAGCGGCCGCATGAGGCCGCTGACCGCGCTCGTGCTCTCCGCTTGCCTGACGCTGTTTGCGTTCCTCGTCTTCAGCTATGCGCTCGGCCTGCCGTTCCGGCGCTTCGGCCCGTGGCTGCCTCCATGGCTGGTATGGTGAGAGGATGAACATGGAACTCCTCGACAACCTCGCGCTCGGCTTTTCGACGGCCACGTCGCTGGCAAACCTCGGTTTCTGCCTGATCGGCGTCCTTCTCGGCACGCTGATCGGCGTCCTGCCCGGTATCGGCGCCACCGCGACCATCGCCATGCTGTTGCCGATCACCTTCCAGATCGGCGACCCGGTTTCCTCCCTGATCATGCTCGCCGGCATCTACTACGGCGCGCAATATGGCGGCTCGACCACCGCCATCCTCATCAACATGCCCGGCGAATCCTCGTCAGCCGTTACCGCGATCGACGGCTACCAGATGGCCAAGAACGGCCGCGCCGGGGCGGCACTCGCGATCGCGGCGATAGGCTCGTTCTTTGCCGGCACGGTGTCGACGTTCCTCGTCGCCATCTTCGCCCCGCCGCTGACGGCGATCGCGCTGCAATTCGGCGCGGCCGAGTATTTTTCGCTGATGATCGTCGGCCTCGTCTCGTCCGTGGCGCTTGCCCACGGCTCGATCGTCAAGGCGCTGGCGATGGTCGTGCTCGGCCTGCTGCTCGGCATTGTCGGCACCGACATCTACACCGGCACACCGCGCTTCACGCTTGGCATCCGCGAATATGCCGACGGGCTGAATTTCGTCGCGGTGGCGGTCGGCGTCTTCGGCGTCGCCGAGATACTGCGCAACCTCGAAAACGAGCACGAGCGCTCCGTGATGATCCGAAGGGTCTCCGGCCTTATGCCGACCCGCGAGGACTTTCGGCGTATGGCGGCTCCCATTGTGCGCGGCACGATCATCGGTTCGGCGCTCGGCATCCTGCCGGGAGGCGGCGCGATCCTTGCAGCCTTTGCCTCCTACACGGTGGAAAAGCGTGTATCGAAAAATCCGGGGGAATTCGGCAAGGGCGCCATCGAAGGCGTCGCCGGACCGGAATCGGCCAACAATGCGGGCGCGCAGACCTCCTTCATCCCGATGCTGACGCTCGGCATTCCGGCCAACCCGGTCATGGCGCTGATGATCGGCGCGATGATCATACAAGGCATCGTGCCCGGCCCCAATGTCGCGATCGAACAGCCGGCGCTGTTTTGGGGCATTATCGCCTCGATGTGGATCGGCAATCTGATGCTGATCGTCTTGAACCTGCCACTGATCGGGCTTTGGGTAAAACTCCTGACGATCCCCTACTACGTGCTCTTCCCGATCATCATGGCGTTCTGCTCGATCGGCGTTTACAGCGTCAACACCAACATCTACGACCTCTACGCCGTCGCCTTCTTCGGCTTCCTTGGCTACCTCCTGACCAAGCTACGCTGCGAGCCCGCGCCGCTGCTGCTCGGCTTCGTGCTTGGCCCGCTGCTCGAGGAAAACCTGCGCCGCGCCATGATTCTCGCGCGCGGCGACCCGAGCACCTTCCTCACCAGGCCGATCAGCGCCGGCCTGCTCTTCATCGCGCTCGCCGTGCTCGTCATCGTCTTCCTGCCGGCGGTCAAGAAGAAGCGCGAAGAGGTGTTCGTGGAGGAGAATTAGCGAACGTCACGCGGCTGCCTGTCCACGGACGCGGCCGCCGATGCGGCCCCCGGTTTCCGAATCGAACAGAAAGACGGCGGTGTCCTGGAAGGTGATGCCGATCGGCTCATCCATGTCGTAGTGCGCCGATTTATCGGCCTTGACGGTTACGGTGGCCCCACCGAATTGGCAGGTGATCAAGGTATGATCGCCGATCAGTTCCACAGCGTAGACCCGTGCCGCAATCTTGCCCTCCGATGGGCCCGTGACCCGGCAATCCTCGGGCCGAAGGCCGGCAGTGACCTTTTTCCGGCTCTCGGCAACGCTGGTCGCAAATCGTCCTTCCGCACACACGAAGGTACCCTCGACCAGCTCGCCATGGAGAAAATTCATCGGCGGTGAGCCGATGAAGCCAGCGACGAACAGGTTCGCCGGATCGTCGTAGATCTGTCGGGGTGTCGCGATCTGCTGCACGACGCCACGGTTCATGATGGCAACACGGTGAGCCAAGGTCATGGCCTCGATCTGATCGTGGGTGACGTAGATCGTCGTCACGCCCAGATCAGCCTGCAGGCGCTTCAGCTCCGAGCGCATGTGGCCGCGCAGCTTGGCGTCGAGATTGGAGAGCGGCTCGTCCATCAGGAAGACGCTCGGCCGCCGCACCATGGCGCGGGCAAGCGCGATGCGCTGCCGCTGACCGCCGGAAAGCTGCCGTGGATAGCGGTCGAGGAACTCCTCGAGGTGGACCTTGACGGCGGCGCTGCGGACGGAGGCGTCGCGTTCAGTGCGCGGCACGCCCCGCAGCTTCAGCGGATATGCGATGTTCTCCGCAACGGTCATATGCGGATAGAGCGCGTAGGACTGGAACACCATCGCCACGTCGCGATACTTGGGCAGCACATGGGTGACGTCGCGGTCGCCGATGAGGACGCGGCCGGAACTCACCGATTCAAGCCCGGCGACCATGCGCAGCGCCGTCGTCTTGCCGCAGCCCGAGGGGCCGAGCAGCACCAGGAACTCGCCGTCCTGGATCTCCAGGTCGAGCCCTTTGACCACCTCGACCGCGCCGAAGGACTTGTAGATATCGGACAGGGTGACCCGCATATCGACTAGCCCTTCACTGCGCCGACCAGCAGCCCGCGCGCAATGTGCTTCTGCAGGATGCTCGAGATGACGATCACGGGGGCGATCATCACGGTGATCAAGACCGACATGTTCCACCATTGCGGCCCGCGCGTCGTGTTCTGTGCCGATACCAGCACCGGCATCGTCTGCGCGTCGGCATTGGAAAGGAAGAGGGCCAGCAGATACTCGTTCCAGGCAAGGATCAGCACCAGCAGAAAGGTCGCGACCAAGCCGGATCGCACCAGCGGCAGCGCGATGGTGAAGAAAACGCGGAACTTGGAGGCCCCGTCTATCTGTGCGCTCTCCTCAAGGTCGAGCGGGATGCCGGCGAAGAAATCGCGAGTCAGCCACACGACGATCGGCAGGTTGATGGCGGTGTAGGTGGCGATCAGCGCCACCTGTGTGTCAAGCAGGCGCATCTGCTGGAACATCACGTAGATCGGCAACACGGCGACGATCGGCGGCATGATGCGGTTGGAGATGATCCAGAATTCAATGTCGTTGTTGCCGACAGCAAGCCTCGTGCGTCCAACAAGCGTGAACAGCGCGATGATGAAGAGAGCGGCTGCCACGGCAACGGCGATCTCCCACTGCACGCCGAAAGTGGCCACCGCGACGATGATTGCGGTGAGGAGGATCAAGAAGAGCGCAACGGCGACGAGCTTCACCTGGAAGCGGATACGCACGAGCGCGTAGGCCGCCAGCGAGCCGATCAGGACTGCGAGCAGCGTGCTCGCCACCGCGACAACGACCGAATTCATGTAAGGGCGCAGCGTGTAATTCTGCACGAGCATGAAGTCCCATGCCTGCAGCGAGGGGGCAAAGTCGACGAACGGGAGATAGAACGGCCCATTGTCGACCTCCCCCGGCCCCTTGAAGGATGTGATGAACACCCAGTACAGAGGAATCACCACAACGAGCGTCCACAGGAACAGCAGCGCATAGGTCACGATCCTGGCGACCGGTGCCTGGCTGTCGATCGAGGCCGGCTCGAACAGCCGGCGCGCCAGCGAGCGCGGCTCGGCGCTCATGCTTCGAACCGGCGCGCCGGCCGGACCACAAAATTGAAGAACGAGACGCATACGATGGTCGAGATGAAGAGGAGCATGTAACCGACAGCGGCCGAGCCGCCGAGATCCTGGGTACGCCAGGAAATGAAGGAGTGGAGCGTCATCGATTCCGTCGCCAGGCCGGGACCGCCGCCGGTGAGCACGTTCGGCAGATCGACGATCTTGAAAGCCTCGATGAGCCGGATCAGCACGACGGTAGCGGCAATCGGCGCGATCGCCGGCCAGGTAATGTCGCGAAAAATCTGGAAGCCGTTGGCTCCGTCGAGCCGCGCCGCCTCGACCTGGTCGCGCGGCTGGTTCTCAACGGCCGCCAGCAGCACGATGAACATGAACGGCGTCCACTGCCAGGTATCGCCGACCAACACCATCAGCCGCGCCGACCAGGCCTCTGTGGCCCACGACCACTCGCTGATGCCGAAAGCGCGCACGATCGGGGCGAAGGGGCCCTTCTGCATGTCGGCGAGCATGCGAAACGTGTAGGCGATGCCGACCGGGGTCACCATCAGCGGGATGAAGAAGAGGACGCGAAAGAAATTCCTGCCGCGAATTGGCTGGCCGCAGAGGAGCGCGAGGCCCAGCCCCAGTGCGAACTGCACGGACACACCGACGAACACGTAGAGAAGCGTGTTGACGACAGTTCCCGGCACGCCGCCCGGTGCCATGGTGGCCAGCGCGAGAACCGCCAGGCCCATAGCCATTGCCGTCGCGAGAAGGCGACCAATCACGCCGGCGATGGTCGGCCTGCCACGCCAGAGATAGCGGGCGAGAAGAAAAAGCAGCCCTGCCGCGACCAACGCCAGCAAAGCGGATTGGACAAAACCGAACGTGCCGAATTTGCCGAGCAAGTGATACTGCTGCGAGCCGACCAGCAGCTTGCGGAAGTTCACAAGTCCGATGAATTTCAGCGTGAATCCGCCCGGCGCGAGCGCAAAGCGCGAAAGCGCGAGATAGGCCGAGATGATGAGCGGAAAAATCGCGAAGCAGAGAAGCACGACGACGGCTGGCAGCACCATGATCCGGCCCGAGTGACCGTCCAGCCATTCGGCCCAGCTGCGGCGGTCGGCAGCTTCTGGCATAGTGTCGGTTGCGGTCATCATAACCCGGGAATGTGGGGCAGGCATGAGACCCGGCGCGGACCGATGCCACGCCGGGTCGATTGCTTGGCCACCTATTTGGCGCCGATAGTCGCCTTGTAAAGTTCGAGCTGCTTGTCTTTGCCAATCTCGTCGTTCAGCTCATTCCAGCCTTCCTCGACCGCCGAAACCGTCGCTTCCTTGTCGATTTCGCCGGCAAGGAAGCGCGAGACCGCTTCGTCGAGCACGACCTGCTGGTATTTCTGATTTTGTGGGATGCGCAGGTCGAGGATCATGTTCGGGCTGCTCATGCTGTCGTTGATCGCGCCTAGGTACACTTTGGCCTCCTCCTCGCTCATGTTGGCCTTCTTCCAAAGGTCGCTGTAGCTGAGCTGCGAGGTGCGATACGGGTTGAAGCCGGTGCCGCCGACGGTCACGTCGGCGTTCGACTGTGCCGGCTGCGTCATGAACGAGAAGTAGGCGTAGGCGGCGTCCTTTACCTTCGGATCGGCCGCCGCGTTGATGCCGCCGCCCCAGCCGCCAAAAGCGGCGAAGGGTGCATGGTTCACGCCGTCGATCGCGTGCGGGCAGTTTTCTGCCGTGCAGGCCTCGAGCTTGCCAGTGTCCCAGTTCAAGACCTCCTTGGATCCGGGCATGATCGCCGCGCCCCATTTGCCCATCACCTTGGACTGGGCCGGATCGATCGAGATCGTGCCTACATCACCCCAGTCGAGGTTTAGCGCGCAGCGGCCGGAAGCGAAGAGCGGCCTTGTATCGCTGACATCGAGGTTCAGCTCGTCCGGCGGGCCGTATTTGGTCGATTCAGACAGGAAGTCGAGCGCCTTGCGGAAGGCGTCGTTGTTGACGAGCGGCGTCATATCCTTGGTGTTGAAGAAGGTGCCCTGGCTGGTTCCCTTGGACTGGGTCATCGAGCCGACCACATCGGTGACGAACCAATAGCTCTGCGCGTTGCGCTTCTTGGCGATGCACGAGCCGAAATCCGGCGTGCCATCGCCGCTCATGTCCTTGCCGTGCGTGGCCTTGGCGACCTCGAGATACTCGTCCCAGGTCTTCGGCACCGCCAGGCCGGCCGCTTCCAGCACGTCCTTGCGGTAGTACATCATGTGGAAGTCGCCATCGAGCGTGATCATGTAGGTCTTGCCGCTGTACTTCTCGGAGAAGTCTCGGAAGAACGCGCCCACATCGTCCTGCTGGATGTCCTTGTCGGCCTCGACCCGCGGCGTCAGGTCCTCGAGGTAGCCGCCGGCAATGTAGTCGACCATCCATTGCGGGGCGAACACCCCGGCATCGACCGAGTTGGTGCCGCTCGCCCAGTCGGTGAGTATCTTTTGATAGAGATCCGAGAAAGGCACCGCGATGACATTGATCTTGGCGCCGGTGAGCGCTTCGAACTCGGGCGCGCGCCTCTGTAGCGGCTCCTGAATCGCCCCGGTCTGCGTAATGACGTTCACGGTAACGCCCGCAAACGGTTTGTCCTGCGCAAAGGCAGGTGCGCCAACCAGCGCGGCAAAAGCCGAAACGCCGGCCAGAAAGACCCCAATTCTCATCAGACTTCCTCCCATATTGACCGGGACCTGTTCCTGCGGACCAAGCCGTCGGCATCCTCCCCGTCGGTTGCCGTCGCCAGAGCACGGCACCAACGCTCCTCAAGTACAATATCGGCATCGCACAGCGAGTCCAGTGCCTTGCCGCAACGGAAGATGAGGTGCCCAGCCGGGCTTCCAGCTGATGCATGTCGCTCAAAAGCATGCCCTCGGGCGTGCCCGGGGTGCCCAGTCATTGCAAATTAGTGTGGCGGAACAACATCAGCTTGTGCGCGTCGGGTATCTGCTGCGCCAGGCCGAGCACAACGCTGTCGAGCAGGACGAGGCAGGATTGCTCGAACAGGCTGCCGCCAAACTGTTTCGATTCCCCGACAGGGACATGCAGCGTGACGTCGGCAATGCCGGCCAGGGTCCCCGCCGGCTCATGCGTCAGCGTAACGACCTTGGCACCCTCCGCCTTGGCGATGCGGGCAAAGCCTGTGCTGACCGGCGTCTCCCCAGAGCCGGAGACGATCAGCAGCGCATCGCCCCTGCGTATCGAGGGCGCCGATACCTCACCGACAAAATGCACCGTTCGGCCAAGATGCATGAACCGCATCGCGCCCATCTGCGCGACAAGGCCGGAGCGTCCCTGCCCGGAAAAGAACCATCGCTGATCGGGGTCATCGAACGCCTGCACCAGCCTTGCAAAGGCGTCGACGTCGATCCGGCCAAGAAGGTCGGTTATCTCCTGTCCCACGGCCAGCCACGGCCTGGATTGGGCAATCTGTCGCGAATCCATCGTGCTATCTCTTTCGGGCTTGCGGATTCTGTGATGGCGCTGCCGACCACGAGGATTTCCGGCTCGACTGCGATCACCGCTTCCAGCGTGTCGGGGCCGATCCCGCCGGCGAGCGAAACCAGAAAGCCGCGATCGTGCATCTTTTTCACGGCGTCGATATGTGAGGTGGAGGTGTTGCCCGCCAGCCGCGCGTCGGTTGGCGAGTGGACCGCGACATAGCCGAAGCTTTCGGGGAAGACAGCATTCAAAGGAAGCAATTCTGCCTTGCCCGTCTCGGTGATGGTGTCGACGATGACCGTCGCGCCGAAGGCGGCGGCACGTCTTCCCACCGCGTCATGCGTGGCGGACGAAGCACACGACAGCACCGTCATGAACGCGGCACCGGCGCCGAATACCATGTCGGCCTCGAACTGGCCGCCGTCGACGGTTTTGGTATCAGCCAACACCTTGACGCCAGGGCAGAGCTCGCGCGCCGTGGTGATGGCGGAGAGGCCAAGGCGTTTCAGCAACGGCGTGCCGATCTCGATAATGTCGGCGAACGCCTTCATCTGCGGGAGCAGGGCCAGGTGTTCAGGCTTGTCGAAGGCGACTTGGAGGAGCAAGGCGGTTCTCTCGGATTAAGGCAGCGGGTGCGACGTGAAGACAACGCCCAACCTACTGTCGTGTGCCTCGTAGTCGAAATCTGCCATAATCCAGCAACCTCCGAGCTGGTCCGCATAGGGAGAGCAAATCATACCCTGCAAAGCAAGTGTGGTTCTTGTCGAAAGCAGGAGCGGGCCAGATCAGCGCCGACACCACAGCAAAGCAATATGAGGTAGTCTCTTGACCAGATTGTTTGAGCCGACCGGATGCAAGGTCGATCTGTCGACCGGCGCGATGGGAAATGCAACCGGCAGCTACCAGAAACGCTTCCGCGATCTGGACGGGCTCTACGCGGACGCCGCGGCCTTCGAAGCCATGTGCGCGACATGGGGCGAACGCATCGTCTACGAGGTCTCCGAGTTCCGGCCGACCGAGCAGTCGGGAGACTTGATTTTCGGCGTCACGCGCATGGCGCCCGGCAAGGTCGGCGACGAGTATTTCATGACACGCGGTCACATCCACAAGCAGGCCGACCGGCCCGAGATCTACTATGGCCAGAAGGGCCATGGCCTCATGCTGATGGAATCGCCGGAAGGCGAGGTCCGGATCCTGCCCGTCGAAGCCCAGACCGTCTGTTACGTCCCCCCTTTCTGGATCCACCGCTCGATCAATGTTGGGGAAGACGATCTGGTGATGCTGTTCTGCTACCCCGCCGATTCAGGGCAGGACTACGAGATCATCGCAAGATCGGGCGGCATGCGCTCGCGCGTGGTCGCCGGCGATGGAGGCTGGAAGGAAGTCGACAACCCGGATTGGCGACCGCGTGATGCGAAGCTGATCTCCGCCCTCTATGGGCAACAATCCCGCACGGTGCCGGCATGAAGGCTTCCTTCGAGATCACTGCTTCATTTCGCGCTGCTGAAATCCGGGAGGTCGGCAAATGAGCCGCTACCGGCCGGCTACCCAGCCGACGTTCTATTTTATCGGCGTCACGACGACGAGCAGTTCGATCATGCGGGTTTTCCCTGCATGGGCGCGCCACCTCCGGCTGAAGGATGCGCTTCTCAAGGGCATCGACTTTCCACTTCATGCCGATCCGGAGGCCTACCGTGAGGTCGTCTCCTTCATAAAATCCGACCCGCTGTCGCTCGGCGCGCTCGTCACCACGCATAAGATCGATCTCTTCAACGCGGCGCGCGGCCTGTTCGACGTGATCGATCCGCATGCTCGCCTGATGCACGAGACCAGCTGCCTGTCGAAGCGGGGCGGCAAACTCATCTGCCATGCCAAGGATCCGATCTCTTCGGGCCTTGCGATAGATGGTTTCATCCCGGCGGGATACTTCGCGGACACCGGTGCGGAAGTCCTGTCCATGGGCGCCGGCGGATCGACGATTGCGATCACCTGGCACCTGATGCGCAAGCGCGCCGACGTGCCATCGCGCATCATTGTCACCGACCGTTCGCAGCCGCGTCTCGACGAAATCGAGCGCATCCACAAAGATATGATGCCGACGATCGAGATCGAGTATGTCCTCGCCGACCGGCCCGAGATCAACGACAAGACGTTGGCGGCGCTGAAACCGGGCTCGCTGGTGATCAACGCGACGGGACTTGGCAAGGACGCTCCAGGCTCGCCGATCACCGATGACGGCGTGTTCCCCAAGCGCGGCATAGCCTGGGACCTCAATTATCGCGGCGACCTGATCTTCCTCGGCCAGGCAAGACGGCAGCAGGCCGGACAGCAGTTGCAGATCGAGGACGGCTGGACGTATTTCCTGCATGGCTGGACGCAAGTGATCGCCGAGGTCTTCGATATCCCGATCCCGGTGTCGGGGCCGGATTTCGACGAGATTTCGCACATCGCCATCGAAGCGGCGAAAGGGTAATGCCGTGGAATGCATTCTCGCCACGCCGCGCTCGCTCTGACCGATAGACAGAGGATCACATGCTTGCCCATCTCAGGACCGTGTCGAAATGAACGGCGAGCTTTTCCTCGCAATCGATGTCGGCACGGGCAGCGTCCGCGCCGCACTGGTCGATGTCACCGGCAAGATCCTTGAACTTGCGTCGCGAGAGCACGATCAGATCGTGCCGGAGTTCGGCTGGGCCGAACAGCGGCCGGTTGACTGGTGGGAGGGGGCGCGAACGAGCGTCAAGACGGTGCTGGACCGCGTCGATGGTGCCCGCGAACATATCTCCGCCATCTGCGTCTGCGGGCAGATGCACGGGCTGGTCCTGCTCGACGCGCACGGAGCGCTGACGCGCGACACGGCACCGCTCTGGAACGACAAGCGCTCCGTTGATCTCGTACGTCGCTTCGAAGAAGAAAATGAGCCGGACAGCTACCTGCCTGAAAGCGGCAACACGCCGACCCCCGCATGGCCGGGCTTCAAACTGCAATGGGTCCGAGACAACGATCCCGCCGCATACGCCCGCAGCGCAGTCGCCATCATGCCGAAGGATTACATCAACTACCGGCTGACCGGCGAGATTGCCATGGATACTGGCGACGCCTCCTGTAGCTTCCTCATGAACCCAGAGCGGCTCGACTGGTCGCCGGTGATGATCGAGCGCATGGGTCTGGACGCCGCCAAGCTGCCGCCGATCCGCAACCCGCTGGATGTCGTCGGCCACGTCACCAAACAGGCGGCGCGCGACACCGGCCTGAAGTCTGGAACCCCCGTGCTGGTCGGCGGTGCCGACTATCCGGTGGCACTGCTCGGTTCAGGCGCTTGTCGGCCGGGAATGGGTTCCGACAGCACCGGCACGGGCGCCATCGTCACGGCGATCGCGGAGAAGCCGCTGCTTGACCCGGAAATCTCGAACGTTGCGACGATCGAAGGCAACTGGGCGCAGTTCGTGCTGCTGGAGACGGGCGGCGACGGCATGCGCTGGGCACGCCGCGCCTTCCACGGCAACGCGCTGTCCTATGACGAGATCGTCGCCCGCGCTGCCGAGGCACCTGCCGGTTGCGACGCATTGCTCTTCATGCCCTTTCTCACCGGTGAGCGTCTGGGGCGCCATCGCAACGCCCGCGCACAGTTCTTCGGATTGGGCGCCGCGCATGGCATGGAGCATCTGCACCGCTCGATCCTGGAAGGCATCGCCTTTGCCATGACGCGTCACATCCGCATCATGGAACACGCATCAAACAAGCCGCTGGAGCGCGTTATCGCCGCCGGCGGCGGGGCGCGCACCAAACTCTGGCTGAAGATCAAGGCGAGTGCCTTCAACATTCCGATCCTGGTTCCGCGGGAGCCCGAATGCGGCATCGTCGGCTGTGCCGCGATGGCCGCGACGGCGACAGGCCGCTTCTCGCGCGTCGAACAGGCGGCCGAGCGTTTCGTGAGCTACGGCGCCGAAATCCTGCCGGACCCCAGATGGGCCGAGACCTACAGGCGCACCCAACCGGTTTTCGACCGGCTCTACCACCACAGCCAGGCGCTCTACGACGACCTCGACGCGCTGGCGGCCGCCACGCAGCCGTGACCCATCTCAGGCCAGCCGAACCCTGCCTGCAGCGACGGACTTGGCAATCACGCACAGCAGTTCGAACATCATCGTTGCCCCCGCCAGCGCCGTCATCCCGCCAAGATCGAACGGCGGTGCCACTTCCACGACATCAGCGCCGACTATGGCCACCGTGTCGAGAAGGCGGACCATTTCCTGCGCTTCGCGGGTGGTGAAGCCGCCAAGCTCGGGGGTGCCGGTGCCGGGCGCCATCGAGGGGTCGATGCAATCGATGTCGAAGGTCACATAGGTAGGACCGCTGCCGACAATGCCGCGTGCCTCTTCCATAACGCTGGCCGCGCCGCGCCGGACAAACTCCTCCATGTAGATGATGCGGATGCCCTGAGCGACCGCCCAATCATGCTCGTTGGGCTCGTAGATGGAACCGCGGATGCCGATCTGGACGACACGTTTGGGATCGAGCAGGCCCTCTTCGATGGCCCGCCGGAAGGGTGTGCCATGCGTGTAGGGATTGTCGCCGAAATAGCGGTCATTGGTATCGGAATGCGCGTCGAAATGGATCATGCCGATCGGCGCATCGCGCGCGACCGCACGCAGCACCGGCAGCGTCGTCAGATGATCGCCGCCGGCAGCAAGCGGAATGGCGCCCGCTGCGACAATCGCTGCGATGCCGTCCTCGATGCGCTTCAGGCCGTCCAGGAGATTGATCGGATTGACCGACAGATCGCCGACATCGGCAACGTTGGCGATGCTGAACGGCTCGGTTCCCGAGACGTGATGGGCCCGCCGCATCAGGCTCGACTGGTTCCGGATCTCGCGCGGACCGTGGCGCGCGCCGGCGCGGTTGGTCGTACCGCCATCCCACGGTATACCGACGAGTGCGATATCCAGCCCCTCGGCACTTGCCACGGCGGGCAGTCTCATGAAGGTCGAAAGCCCGGCGAAGCGGGGAACTGCGGCGGCGTCGACCGGCTGGAAGAAATTGCTGTTCATGTTCTCGTCACCTCAGAAGAATTCACGTTTGACGATGTTGGCGAGCCGCGTCTCGCAGTCGTCGAGCAGCCATCGGCCCTTTTCCGCCGACGAGCCCTCGGTCAACGACAGGACGCCGGACGGCGGCACGTCCTCGGACGGTCTGGGATAGCGGTCATAAGGCTTGAATTGCGCGGGACCGTCATGCAGCGCCTTGCCGAGATCGACGAAATCCGGGCGCAGCGCCAGCATCATCGACGTCTCGATCACGCTCGCATGCTCCAGCTCGATGCCGGGGTAGCCGTCGGGGAACACTTTCGCCAACGTTTCGCCGCGCACCATCTCCCAGTGGTCGACGCGCAGGATCGTCAGGTCCGTCGCACGTTCGCGGCCGATGGCGTCGAGCGCCAGTTCGATGCCTTCGATCGACGGACCAATGTTCTCGTAGTGGCCGTTGAGCACAACGATGCGTCGGACCTTCTGGCGATACAGATCGCAGATCACATCCTTGACCAGAAGCGAGAAAGTCTGTGCCGTGATGTTTATCGTACCGGGAAAGGCTGGGCCGCCGCCTGACCGGGGCTGCGAGCGGTTGCCGTAGGCGATCGTCGGCGCCACTAGCCCTCCGACCTGCGCCGCCACCTTTTCGGCGATAGCGGTCGGGATCACCACATCGACATTCATCGCCATGTGGTGGCCGTGCTGTTCGGTCGCGCCGAGCGGCAGGAAGACGGGAGCGCCGGCGGCGATCCGCTCCTTAGCCTCGGGCCACGACAGCTCAGCCAGGAAAACGCGGTCTTTCATGATCATCTCTTCTCAAAGCATCGCCGCGCCACCATTGGCGCCCAGGCATTGTCCGGTGAAAAAGGTTGCGCCGGGGCCGGCCAGGAACACCACCGCGGCGGCGATTTCATCCGGCCGTCCGATCCGCCCCAGCGGGTGTGTTGTTTCCAGCGCGCGCTGGCTCTCGGTCAGCGCGTCGAAGCCAAGAAGCGGCGTGTCGGTCGGCCCGGGCGCCACGGCGTTGACCAGGATGCGGGGCGCAAGTTCGCGCGCCCAGGAGCGGGTAAGGCCGAGCAGCGCCGCCTTCGTCGCGCAGTAGACCGAAGCGCCCGACCGGCCGAGATAGGCG
Source organism: Mesorhizobium sp. M6A.T.Ce.TU.016.01.1.1 (assembly GCF_003997065.1). Classification (NCBI taxonomy): domain Bacteria; kingdom Pseudomonadati; phylum Pseudomonadota; class Alphaproteobacteria; order Hyphomicrobiales; family Phyllobacteriaceae; genus Mesorhizobium; species Mesorhizobium sp. M6A.T.Ce.TU.016.01.1.1. The sequence continues at coordinate 65,147 of NZ_RZTJ01000008.1, forward strand.
AGTTCGGAGGCGATGTTGATGATGCGTCCGCCCTCGGGAAGATGCGGCAGGATTTCCCGCGCCACGATGATCGCGCCCCGCACATTGACCGCGAACATGCGGTCGACATGATCGAGCGAAATCCCGCCAAGCGGTGCTTCCTGCAGGATGCCGGCATTGTTGACGAGGATGTCATAGCCGCCAATCCGGTCCCTGCCCTGCCCGACCGCGGCAATGATGTCGGTTTCGCTGGCGAGGTCGCAGGCAAGAATGGGGAAATCGCCCGCCGACGCCTCGAGATCGAGTCCGAGAACCGTGGCCCCGGCTTCGCGCAAGGCGTGCGCGGTCGCGCGGCCGATACCGCTGGCTGCGCCAGTGACCAGCGCGCGTTTTCCGTGAAGCGGGCTTACCAAGGCACTTCTCCCCTGTCGACACCAAGCGACTGCCCGGTGATGTTGGCCGCGAGTTCCGACGCCAGGAAGAGATAGGTGCCCGCGATGTCGGCGGGCTCCATCAGGCCCGGCAGCGCCTGCGCACCGACGATGCTTTCGAGCAGTGCTGCCTCGCTGACGGCGTCTCTCTCGGCCATGCGGCCGAGCGAGCGCATCGACGCATCCGTGCGAACCCATCCGGGACAGACCGCATTGACGCGGATGCCCCTGGCCCCGAGTTCCTTGGCCCAGGTCTTCGTCAGGCCGAGAATGGCGTGCTTGGAGGCAACGTATGCACCGAACTGCGCCTCGGCAACGCGGCCCCAGATCGATGACGTGTTGACGATCGAACCGCCGGCCTGCATGCGCGGCAGAGCACGCGCCATGACGAGCGCCGTGCCGATGATATTGATCTCGATGATGCGCCGGAAGGCGGCTTCGACATCGTCGCCGCTGTCGGTGATCGGCGTCATCAGTTCGAGGCCGGCATTGTTGATGAGCACGTCTATGCGAGCGACAGGTTCGAAAGCTGCCGCGACGGCCGAACGATCGGCAATATCGGCTTCCGTGCTGGTGGCGCCCAATTCACGCGCCCGTTGGTGCACAGCCGCTTCGTTAGCGATGAGATGCAGGCTGGCGCCGGCTTGCGCAAAACCCTTAGCGATGCCGAGCCCGATGCCACGACTGGCCCCGGTGATCACGACCGACTTTCCGGAGAAGGACAGGCTCATGCGACAACTCCGGTCTCGTTGCGGATCAGATGCAGGATCTTGTTACGCAGCTCGAAGAATTTCTGCGTTTCCCGGATTTCCAGTGGCCGTTGCGGGCCGAGCTGGGCCGCCACGTCGATGTCGGCTACGACCGAGGCCGGCCGGCGCGAAAACAGGATGATCCGGTCGGCGAGGAACACCGCTTCTTCCACGTCGTGGGTGACGAAGATGACGGTCTTTTCCTCGCGAATCTGGATCTGCCGCAGCTCGACCTGAAGGCGCTCGCGCGTCAGCGCGTCGAGCGCACCGAAAGGCTCGTCCATCAACAGCACATCCGAACCGGCGGCGAGCGTGCGCGCTATGGCCACGCGCTGGCGCATGCCGCCCGAAATCCGGTTCGGATAGGAGCCGGCGAAGTCGGCAAGCCCGAACAATTCGAGATAATGGCGCATCCGCTCGGCCTTCTCGGCCGCGCCAATATCTTTCCTGTAGCGCATGCCGAAGGCAATGTTCTTCTCGACAGTCAGCCAGGGAAACGACGAATAGGACTGGAACACCATGCCGCGCCGGCGATCCGGTCCGACAACTTTTTCGCCGCCGAGCACGATCGAGCCCGAGCTAGGTTCGTCGAGGCCGCCGACCATCCGCATCAAGGTTGTCTTGCCGCAACCCGATGGGCCTAGGAAGACCACCAGCGAATTGCGGTCGAGACCAAGATCGGTTTTTCGCACGACATCGACCGGGCCGAAGGACTTGGCCGTATCGACGAACTGAATGTAGCCGCTCGCCATGACCTATCCCTCACAGATACCGGAAGAGCCGGCGGTGAAGCAGGCGAAGCAGCTGGTCGGTGATGAGGCCGATCAGCCCGATGACGACGACGCCTGCCATTACTTCGGGCGTTTTGACGAAGCGGCGCGCCGTCCAGATCACGTAGCCGATGCCGGAATCGGCCGCGACGATCTCGGCGATGATCAGATATGTCCAGCACCAGCCGAGCGTGATCCTGAGATTGTCGATCAGGGTCGGCCCCATCCAGCGCAAGGCGACATCGGTCATCACTTGCCTCGAGCTGGCGCCGACGGTGCGGGCGACCTCGACGAACTCCTGCGGCACCCGCCGCATGTCGTCGGCCACGAGAAGCACGAGCTGGAAGAAAGTGCCCAGCCAGAGCAGGAAGATTTTGGTCTCCTCGCCGACGCCGAACCAGATGATGGATAGTGGCACGAGTGCGGGAACCGGAAGATAGCGGATGAAATCGATCATCGGCTCGAGTGCGGCTCCGACAATCCGGTAGCTGCTCATCATGATGCCGATCGGGATGGCCATGGCCGCGGCGAGCAGGAAGGCGATCCACACACGTGTGGTCGAGACCACGACATGCCAGACGAGGTTCTGCTCGGTCAGCATCGTCCACAAGGCGATGACGACGCGGCTTGGTGAGGGGAGGAACTGCGGCGCAATAATGCCCGCGCGTGCCGCCAGCTCCCAACCCGCGACGACCAGGGCGGCCGCCGCAACGCTGACGGCGGATTCCGCCATCGGCGAAGCTCGGCCGCGAAAAACAAACAGACTGCTGAACAAGATCACTATCCCCGGATGCCGGCATGGCATGGCCGCCGGCGGCCGCCGGAAGGCGGGCCGCCGGACCTGGTCCATTGCCGTTACTTAGCCGACACCTTGTTGATCACCGAATTGTCGATCTGGTCCGTCGCCACGAGCTTGTTGTCGGCAGCGCCGTTCTCCAGGTTGAGGTCCATCACCGTATCGAAGATGCCGTGGAGCGCGCCTTTTTCTCCCGGTTTGCCCATGTAGGCGAGAGATTCGGCGAGCGTCGTGTAGGATAGGCTGGAGTCGACGATCTCGGTCACCTCAGCCGGCGTCAGGCCGAAATGCTTGGAGGCCATATCGGCGAATTTTCCCGGCTCGGCCTTCAGGAAATCGACGGCCTCGTAGATGCAGCCGAGAAACTTCGCGTATTTGTCCGGGTTCGCCTTGAAGTCATCGTTGCGGACGATGATCGCATCGATGATGATGCCGCGATGATCCTTGGACGAGACCAGCATGCGAGCACCCGGACGGGTCGAGGCCTTCAGCGCCTGCGACATGAACGGTTCATAGGTCGCGATCGCGGCAATCGAGTCATCGACGAAAACCGCGCCCGTGTCGGCCGTTGCGATGTCCTTAATCTGGAGGTCCTTCAGTGACAGTCCCGCCTGCTTCAGCTCCATCTGGAGCAACAGGCGTGAGGGAATGTTCGGTTCGGCAGCGACGACCTTGCCCTTGAGATCCGCCACCGTCTTGATCTGGTCGTCGGTGATGATGCCGTCGCCGCCGACGGATTCATCGATCGTGCCGATGATGATGCCCGGTGTGGAGGCGTCGCGCGGGCGCCCCTGATATTCGCCGACGGAGCGCATCTGCATCTCGATGTCGCCGCGCGCCATCGCTGCCATGACGTTGGTGAGGTCATCCTCGAACTTGATGCTGACGTCTAGGTCTTTGCCGGCGAAGCATCCCAGATCGCTTGCGATGTGGACAGGTGCAAAACCCAGCCACGTCGGAGCAAGGATGCGTATCTGGTCGGCGCTGAAGGCGAACTGCGAACTGGCGAGCACCAGTGCTGCGGACAGCGCTATGCGGAGTAACGATTTCATGATTGTTCCCCATTTTTGTTCCGCGCAGGCTCGCGATTTCAAGTATTGATGTAAATGAGTTTATTTAGAATTTTACATCGAATAATGTCGATGTATCGCTCGAGGGACAAGCCATGCGTCGTTTGGACAACATCGACATCCGCCTGCTGCGCGTCTTCGTGGCGCTGGCCGATTCAGGCGGCTTCGCCGACGCGCAGATCACCCTCAACCTGTCGCAGCCGACGCTCAGCACGCATCTTGCGGAGTTGGAGAAACGCATCGGCGCCCAGCTCTGCCATCGCGGACGCAAAAAGTTCCGCCTGACCGAGGTCGGACAGGCGACCTACGACGCGGCGCAGAAACTGTTTCGCGATCTCGACGATTTCGGGCACCGCATCAGCGCAGCCAGCGGCAGCCTGTCCGGCCGGTTGCGGATCGGCACGTCCGATGGCGTGTTCACAAGCAGTGAATTGGGCATCCAGCATGCCCTCAGACGCTTCATGGGTCCTGATTCCGATGTTTTCATCGACCTATCGCTTGGCACGCCATCCGAGCTTGAGCAGCAAGTCGCTGATGGCGGCCGCGACATCGTCATCGGGCCGCTGTCGCAGAAAGCGCCCGGTGTCGTTTACCGGGATTATTGCGGCGAGCCGCATTTTCTCTATTGCGGCCGACGGCACCCGCTTTTTGCAATGCCAGATTCAAGGATCGACCAAAGCGCCATCCACGCTGCGCGGTTTTCTGTACGCAGCTATCGGTATTTCGACGACCTCTATCTCGTCGGGCATCCCAAGGCCAGCGCGTCAGTGATCCACATGGAAGCACAATTGATGCTGATCCTGTCGGAGAATTTCATCGGCTTCCTGCCGGCTCATTTCGCATCGTCATGGGTCCACGCCGGCGAGTTGCGGGCGATCAAGCCCGGGTCCTATACCTTCAGTTCGCGGCATCTGATCGCGTACCGCAGGGCAGACGAAACAAGAAATCTGGTCCAGGCGTTCCTTCGAGAACTGACCAGAGGATCGGGGACGGTTCCGTTGAAAGAGGGTGGAGCAAAATAGGAAGAATTTCGGTCTGCCCGAGCAATCCAGCAGTCTGTTCGGCCAGATCAATCAACCCGGCGTCGAACCCCGCCCGCTGGGGCAGGCTGCGATCTACTGGAAGGGCCGCTCGACATCGCCGAGATGCGCGTGGGCGGCAAAACAACCCCGTCTGGATCATTTCGGCGGGCGTCGTTGCCAATGTCGGCAGCGATGCGTTCGTCGCCTTGCCCATGAGCACGGAGGCGTTGCCATGAGCCGTGGACGATCTGAGGAGGAACCGATGCATCCCGTCTGGGATGCATCGGAAGGATTGACTCAGTTGTGGCGGATTTCCGTTCCCAGCACCTTCAGGCACTCGCGGATGAACGCGGCAAGTGCGGTCCAGCCCTTTGCCGAGACCATCGTTCCGTCGACATAGGCCTCAGTCGGGGACAGGTCGATATAGGTTCCACCGGCGAGGGTCACTTCCGGCTCGCAGGCAGCCAGCGCACCTACTTTCTTGCCACGCACGACGCCGTCGACCGCGATCAGGATCTGTACGCCATGGCAGATCGTGAAGATCGGCTTCTTGTTTTCGTGGAAATGGCGGACGATCGCCTGCACGCGCTTATCCGTGCGGATGTACTCGGGGCCACGACCACCCGCGCAATACACGGCGTGATACTGGTCGAGCTGTTTCTCCGCCTCCGAAAAGGTCTTGTTCATCAAAGCATAGTGGCCGGGCTTCTCGGTGTAGGTTTGGTCACCTTCGAAATCGTGAAGCGACGTCTTGATCAGGTCTCCAGCGTTCTTGTCAGGACAGACAACGTGGACGATGTGGCCGACGGCCTCCATCGCCTGCTGATAGACGAAGATCTCGTATTCTTCGGTAAACTCACCGGTCAACATTAGTATTTTCTTGCCTGGCATAGTCGGTTTCCTCGTTTTGTGGATGGAAGTCAGGCGGGCATTGCACTCGCCCGGCGGCGCGGGTCTCAGAAAGGGGGACCCGGGACGTGGCATTCCCGGGCGTTTGCTTGCGGGGTCAACGGTGCCTCCAGCTTGACGGCGCCGCTCCCGATGTGGACGGTGACTGACATCGTGACAGTCTCAATCGAACGCCAGCAACAAACGATCACGAGAATGCTCGATATGGCGGCGCATCGCCTGTTCCGCCGCAACAGGATCGGAGGCAGCGAAGGCGGCCAGGATAGCCTCATGCTCGTCGAGCGCTTCCTCGGTAACGCGCGAATGGAACATCAGGCGAAAGATGTGGAAGTGCGTATGCTGGAAAGCGAGAGTCTGGCGCACGAGATCATTGTTTGCAAATTCCATGATCCTGTCGTGGAAAATGGCGTCCTGCCGCGCAAAGTTGGAGTAACGCAGGCGTTCATCCTTGCCTTCGCGGCGCGCCATGCCCCCTGCGGACTCCTGAAGCACCGCAAGTTTCGTCTCATCCATCAATGCGGCTGCTTTGGCCGCCCCATGCGGCTCGAGCAGCAGGCGAAGCTCATAGAGTTCGTCAAATCGGCGCTTGGTTATCTGCGGCGCGGCGCGGTAGCCGATCAAATGTGTCTTCAGCACAAGGCCTTCGCCTTCGAGGCGGCCAAGCGCTTCACGGATTGGCGTGTGGGATACTTCGAGTTCCTTGACCAGACTGTCGACGGTGATCCGCGAGCCAGGCGCGATCTTCAGCGACATGAGTTGCGCGAAGATCGCTTCATACACGTCCTCCACCAGACTGTTGGATCGCTGGATGCGTCCGCTAGCCGGGTCGACTTCTCGGGCATTGCTTAAGTTCGTGACCTGCATCTTTGCCTCTTGACAGGATCACTGGCTAACACGATGCTTCGCTCAATGCAATCCTATATCATATACGATTTAATAGATGATACCTTTTGGATCGAATTCGACCAGCTTTCGCTTTCCACTCCCAACATCATCGAGGGACGCAGAACATGAGCCTTTTCGCTGCCGTAAGGCTGCCGCGTGAAATCCTCTTCGGGAAGGGACAGCGCCACGTCATTGCGACCGTCGCGGCCAGGCTCGGGCGTCGTGCGCTCGTCTGTACCGACGAACGTTTTGCCGCAACCCGTCCTTTCGCGGAGATCGTCGCGGCGCTGCGAGCCGCTTCGATCGACGTGTTTGTCCATGACCGCGTGCTGCCCGACGTTCCCCGAGACACAGTTGCCGTTTGCGTCGAGGAGGCACGGGATTTTGCGCCCGACATGGTGATCGGCATCGGAGGCGGCAGTTGTCTCGACATGGCCAAATGCGCCGCATTGCTCATCAGTCACGGCGGCCTGCTCCAGGACTACTATGGCGAGTTCAAGGTGCCTGGCCCGACGCTGCCGGTGATCGCGGTGCCAACGACAGCCGGCACCGGCTCGGAAGTGACCCCTGTCGCGGTGATCTCGGATCCGGATCGCGCCTTGAAGGTCGGCATCTCCAGCCCGCATCTCATCGCGGCAGCCGCCATCTGCGACCCGGAACTGACGATGACATGTCCCCCGGGACTGACGGCGATCGCGGGTGCAGACGCGCTGACACATGCAATCGAGGCTTTTACCGCCGTCAGGCGCGGCACTGACCCCAGCCTCCCGCAACAGCATGTCTTCATCGGAAAGAGCGCGCTGACCGATCATTTTGCGCTGCTCGCGATCAAGCTGCTTGGCCGCAGTCTCGAGAAGGCATACAGCGACCCCGCCGACGAGGACGCTCGGGCCGATGTGATGATGGGCGCGCTTGCTGCCGGCTGTGCGTTCGGTACGGCCGGAACGGCGGCGGCGCACGCGGTGCAATATCCGGTCGGCGCCCTCACCCACACCGCTCACGGGCTGGGTGTCGCCACCATGTTGCCGTATGTCATGAAGTACAACAGGGCCGCCGCGGCCGCCGAGATGGCCGAGATCGGCCTCGCCCTTGGTCTCGACGGGAGGGACCGGAGTGCCGGTGAGATGGCCGACGCGACGATCGACGAGATCGGCCGGCTGTTTGGAGCGATCGGGATCACGCCTTCGCTGGCCAAGCTCGGGCTTCCCGCCGACAAGCTCGATTGGACGGCCGAACAGGCGCTCGGCATTGACCGTCTCATCAAGAACAATCCGCGGCCATTCGATCTGGCAGCCATGCGGGGCCTGATCCAGGCAGCCTATGATGGCGACCTCGCCACGTACGTCATGTGAGCAATCGAGGAGCAGGCCATGAACATATCTCATCAGGTGCTGGAGGACGATCAGGACACTGCCGACTTCCATAGATTCTCCCACGGCTTGTATATCGGCGGCCAATGGAGGCAATCCGCCGACGGCAGGGAAATCCAGGTCGTGGACCCTTCCACGGAAGCGGTGATCGCCGCCGTTCCCGATGCGACGATCGAAGATGCCGCGGCCGCCGTGGAGGCTGCGGCCAAGGCCGCCGATGGCTGGCGCACAACGGCACCCCGCAAGCGTTCCGAAATCCTCAGACGTTGCTTCGAGCTGATGACGCAACGTTCTGAGACGCTGGCAACCCTGATCTCGCTGGAAAACGGCAAGGCACTCCGGGACGCACGTGGCGAGATCGCCTATGCTGCGGAATTCTTTCGCTGGAATGCCGAGGAAGCCGTTCGCATCACAGGTGAATTCGGGATGGCGCCTTCCGGCACGAACCGGATCGTGGTCGATTACGAGCCCATCGGCATCTGCGTCCTTGTCACGCCCTGGAACTTCCCTGCCGCCATGGCGACGCGCAAGATCGCGCCCGCCTTGGCTGCCGGGTGCACGGTAATTTTGAAGCCAGCCAGCGAGACCCCGCTCACGGCCTACGCGCTTGCCGCGCTCTACCAGGAAGCAGGCGTTCCGCCAGGTGTGGTGAACGTTCTGACAACCTCCAGTCCCGGCCCTGTGACGGCCGCGATGCTGGCCGATCCGCGGGTGCGGAAACTCTCCTTTACCGGCTCGACGGGTGTCGGGCGCGTTCTGCTGGCCGAGGCGGCAAAGCACGTGGTTTCGTGTTCGATGGAACTTGGCGGCAACGCGCCATTCCTTGTGTTCGATGACGCGGATCTCGACGCGGCGGTCGACGGGGCGATGGTGGCGAAGATGCGCAACGCCGGCGAGGCCTGCACGGCTGCAAACCGCATCTATGTCCAGTCCGGCGTTTATGACGCCTTTGGCGAAAGCCTCGCCAGGCGGATGTCGGCACTCAAGGTCGGCGCCGGCACGGACGCGGCCACGGAGTGCGGGCCGATGATCACCAGGAAGGCCGTCGACAAGATCGGCCGGCTGGTCAACGATGCTGTCGCCCGTGGCGCGCGGGTGCTGTGCGGGAGCAAGGCAGGCTCGGGAACGGGATACTTTTATCCGCCGACCGTGCTCTGCGACGTCCCGGCCGAGGCGGAGATGGCGCATGAGGAAATTTTTGGGCCGGTGGCGCCGATCTCGAGATTCGAGACGGAAGCCGATGTCATCGCGCGCGCCAACGACACCGAATACGGTCTTGCCGCCTACATCTACACGCGCGATCTTGCGCGTGGAATGCGGGTGGCATCCAAGATCGAAGCCGGGATGATCGCTCTCAACCGCGGCTTGATGTCCGATCCGGCAGCACCCTTCGGCGGGGTGAAGCAGAGCGGCCTCGGCCGCGAGGGCGGCCAGCATCACGGCATTGCCGAGTTCATGGAGGCGAAATACCTCGCCATCAGCATCTGAGCGGAGGAAGAGTGCAAAGCGATCCGTTTCGCATCCGCGACTACGTCGCGGATTTTGACAAAATCGTGCAGGACATCGTTCACCGCAGCGAGGCCGTTCGCGCAACCATTCCAATGGCTGCGGACGTTGCCTATGGGCCGGATCAGACCGAAACCATCGACCTGTTCTTTCCCACGGGCAAAAGAAGCGGCCTGCCGGTGCACATGTTTATCCATGGCGGCTACTGGAGAATGTTCTCCAAGCGCGACTACTCATACGTCGCGACGACGATTACCCAGGCGGGTGCGATTGCCGTCATCGTCGACTATGCTCTGATGCCCAACGTCAGAATGGCTACGATCGTCGACCAGGTGCGCCGCGCCAAGCAGTGGGTTCTCGCCCATATCGCCGACCATGGCGGAAACCCGGCAGAACTGACTGTCAGCGGTCATTCGGCCGGAGCACATCTTTCAACGTTTCTGTTCAACAGCGAGAATACCCCCTCGAATGTGCGGGCAGCTCTTCTGCTCGGCGGGCTCTACGATTTGAAACCGCTCCAGAACTCCTTTCTCGCCAACGAGATTGGAATCACCGATGAGGAAGTCGCCATGTTTACACCTCTTGCCTATCGGCATGATCCTCAAACCAAGGCGACGGTTCTGGTCGGAGCCAATGAGACGCCGCCTTTCCATCAGCAAGCAGATCGATTCAAACAGAACCTGCTGCAGCGGGGTTCGCCGGTAACGTCGCTTGTTCTCACGAACCGCAACCACATGGACAGTGTCAGAGATCTCGGCGTGCCAGGGAGCCAGGCGGGTGGTTGCCTGACGAAACTGATTGCCAACGACAGCCGCTAGACAGCCGCTAGCCCTCCCTGCAGACATGCCGGCCATCACCCATGGCGGCTTAACTGCAATGCCGTCTGCGTCCAACCGGGAATTGCTCCGCCCGTGACACTCGTCAGACCGCCTTGAGATACTCGACCCATTGCGGGGTCTGCATCACCGAGCGCGCGCGCATATATTTCCACGCCCCGTATTTGTAGAAATCGAAGTCGAGCGCCGATACGACGTTCTGCACCATCGCCCAGGTTCCCCACTTCACATCGGCGAGCACCTTGTGCACGACCAGCCGGGCCTTCAACCGAAGGTCAAACCTGCCGAAATATTCCTCGATGACTTCGGCCTCGACCGCATCGGAGAAGAACATTTCCCCGCACCAGATGCCGAGTTCGTAACAGCGGTCGTTGTTTGCGGCATACTCATAGTCGATCAGCATCATCGACCGGTCGGGCGCGATCATGAAGTTTCCGGGCATCGGATCGTTGAAGCATGGAACCAGGTCGATCCCCGAAGCCTCGAGCGCCGCCCGCGCCAGAAGATACTGGCGATGCAGCCACGCAAAATCCACGGGCAGCGCGCCTGCGAGCTCGCCGACCTGATCGACATGCTCGTCGATCATGTCGAAGACGGTCTTGGTCAGCGACAGCAGGCCCGAATCGTTGAAGCGCCGGTAGAGACCCAGCACCGAGCGGCGTACATCCGGGTCGAGGAAATCACGATTGGTACAGGAGCGCCGCCCCTCCATGAAATCGGCAATCTCGACGCCGCGTTCGTCCAGATAGCCGTAGACCGCGGGTCCGATACCGAGCGAGTGGGCGCGCCGGCTCGCCTCCGCCGCCGCTTTTCGGTCGATGAACATCTCGGTGCCCCGGCCCGGAACCTTCACGAAATAGCTCTCTGACTGTCCCGCGATGCGAACGCGCCAGTTGGAATTGCTGATGCCGCCATGCACCGGCCGGTAGCGGAGATCGCGGCCGGTCCATGGTTCGACGGCACAGATGACGGCCTCGATCTCCCGCTCGGCTTCGCTCACCGCCTCGCCCGGCCGCTTCTCAATCATGTAGGGCCTCCTTGCAGCCGCTCAAAGCCGTCTCAACTTCAGTTCGAAGTCCGGATGGCGAAGAGCCATCCGGCAGCGCAGCAACCGCCACTGCGCGTATTTCAGAAACTCGATGTCGCCGCGCGGCGATGTCGAGTTCAACAATAGACCCCAGAGTCCCCACATCAGATCGTCCGCCACCGCATACGCACGGCAGCGGTTGAGGGAAGCCTGACGGAAGGACCCCTCGAACATCTCAAGCGCCGGCCGCATCTCTTCTTCGAACGGAAAGGCCTCGTTGAGTAGAATGCCGATCTCGTAGAAGGGGTCGACATTGCGGGCTTCGTCGAAATCGACGAGCTGAACCGCCCCGTCCTGGCTTATCATGATATTGGAGGCGAGGCCGTCGGCGTGGCTCGGCCGGACATCGTAACCCGCAGCGGTGATTGCGCGCTCGATCTCGCCGACGCCGTCGAGCATCCACCAAAGATCGTCCGGGCGGTCGACGCCGGCGGCTTTCCGGGCGTCGTCCAGCACCCGGATCCTATCGAATACCGTCCACGACAAAGCGAATGGCCGCGATCCGTGGATCGCCTTTTTGAGCCCGATGACCTGCTCCATCACGTCCGCCCGTCGCAGATCGTCCATGCGCGCTGTTTTCCAACCGCGCGGCAAGAGATCGAAGACGATCGCGTCGGCGTCTCGCGCAAGATGCCGCGGACTTGGCGTGCAGCCCAGTCCGGCGGCGATGGAGGCGGCTTCAAACACGGTCTCCAGATCGACGAACGCCTTCTGGTCGGAGTTCACGATCTTCAGGAAATAGGCCGGAGACGACTGGTCGACCGCCACCAGCCATGCTTCGCTGTCGACGCCGCGATGCGAGGGCGATGCGATACCCGGAGAGGCGGGCGCAAAACCGATCTGTTTTCCCGTCCAGTCCGCAATAGCGGTGAGCGCCGCCTCGGCACGAACTTCCGCGGGGGTGGAGGCTTCGCCGATCGTCTTCATCGCCTAGTCCTTCAGTTCTTCAGGATGTTGCCGTCGACGCAGAACCGCCACAGCATCCCCGCGAGCAGTTCCGTCCCCAGGAGCCGATCCTCGGGCGTGGTAAACTCCGTCGGATGGTGGATGACACCGCCGACGCTCGGCACCCCGATAACGATCGCTGGTGTCACCGCCGACATGCTGACGGCGTCGTGCCCACCGATCGTGTCGAGCCGCAGCACGGTCTGCCCGAGCGATTTGGCGGTCTGTTCGGCCAGATCGATCAGCCCGGCGTCGAATTCTCCTGCTCGCCTCCGGTCTATGAATCGGACTTCGAATGACGTGTGGGCGCGCGCGGCGCAGCTCTCGATCTTCTCCTTGAGTTCCGCTTCGGCCGACGCCAGAAGCTCGGCGCTTCCCGACCGCAGTTCGATGAACATCACCGTTTCTCCCGGCACCACATTCGGTGAATTGGGATAGACTTCCAGCCGCGCCGCCGAGGTGTGCAGATCAGGACCGGCCTTGTCGGCCATGTCCCTGAGTTCGGCGATCAGATAGGCGGCAGCAAGCAGCGCGTCCTGCCGCTCGGCCATCGGTGTGGGGCCGGTGTGGGCCTGCCGGCCGACATAGGCGAGGCGATATTTGACGGCACCCCAGAAACGGGTGAATGCCCCGATCCGCAGGCCGGCCTTCTCGAGATGGGCCGAGCCCTCGATGTGGATCTCGATCAAGGCGGCCGGCACCACGCGAGCGGCCTCGCCCGCATAGCCGATCTCCGACAGCGCCTCGGCCACCGAAACGCCGGAACCGTCCCGGCGCGCCAGCGCGAAATCGAGGTCGATCTCGCCGGAATTGACGCTGCTGCCAAGCAGGCTGGGCTGGAACCGCGCTCCTTCCTCGTTGGTCCAGTTGACGATGACGAAGTTGCATTTCGGCGTGATGCCGGCTTCGGCCACCCGGCGCCTTATCGCCTCTATCGCGCTGCAGGCAGCGATCACCCCATAGGCGCCGTCAAAGCGGCCACCATTCGGCTGACTGTCGAGATGCGAGCCGCACATGATGCAGGGCGCATCCTTGCCGGCCCAGTCGAGAAATCCGTACATGTTGCCGATCGCGTCGATCTCAAGACGCAGGCCTTCCTGCGCGAACCATGCAGCCAGCCAGTCGCGTGCCAGTCCATCCTCGCGGGACAGGGTCAGTCGCGTCATCGAGCCGTCAGGACCACCGCCGAAGGCGGAAACCTCATCCATCATCCGATGGAGGGCTTCGGCGTCGATGCCGGGAAAAGCCGACGGGTCCTTGCGAATTTCAAGCATAGAGCACCTTTACCTGCGTCTGATCCATTTGCGCGGCGAAGTCCGCCTTGAGGGGAGCGTCGGTGATCAGGATGTCGACGTCCCGGAATTCGTATGTGCAGATGGAGCCCTGCCGGCCGAATTTGCTGCTGTCCGCCAGCATGACGCACTGTTTGGAGTGCTTTCGCAGCGCGCGGCGAATGTTCGCCTCGTCCTGTCCGAGGTCCATGAAGCCGAACCTGCTGTCGACGGTTGCAATGCTAACGAAGGCGATGTCGAACAGATGCCGCGTGACGAGATCGACCGGATCCGGCCCCATGAAGGCCCGGTAGCTCGCCCTGACGTCGCCGCCGACCGCCACGAGATTGGGATGTCCAGCATCGGCAAGCAGCGCGATGATGTCGAGCGAGTTGGTATAGACGGTGATATCAGGCCAGTTCCTCAGATGCTTGGCGAACGCCAGCGTCGTCGTGCCGGCGTCGACGAATATCTTGATGTGGTCTCTGAGCAGGGTCGCCGCACGTTCGGCGATGCGCGCCTTCTCGCGCGCGTTCAGCCGCATCCGGTCGGCGATGGGCTCGTCGGCGTCCGGCCGCGGCTTGACGCCACCACCATAGATGCATCGCAGGTGCCCTTCGAGTTCCAGTTGCTTCAGGTCGCGACGCACCGTTTCCCGGCTGACATGGAAATGCTCGGCGAGTGCCTGCACCGATACGCGCCCGTGCTTCTCGAGTTCGGCAAGCGCGTATTGCATGCGATCTTCAGGATCGCTCATGCGGATTTCGCTTCCATCGGTATGTTCCTCCCCGTCTTTTCTTGTCGATCATGCGGCGGCGCGGGTTCCCGTTGTTTCAACCAGGAAGCAGGCCGCCAACTCGCCGTGATTTCGCGCCGTCAGCGTCGGGCTCTCGGCACGGCACCGCTCGAAGGCATGCGGACACCGGCTGGCGAAACTGCAACCCGGCGGCAGGTCGATCGGGCTCGGCGGCTCTCCCTCGAGCAGGCATTCCTCAGGCTTGTAGCGGCGCTCCTCCAGTGTCGGAACCGCGCTCAACAGCGCCTTCGTGTAAGGATGCCCGGGATCGAAGAAAAGACGCTCATTGTGGGCGATCTCCACCACCTCGCCGAGATACATCACGGCGATCCGGTTGCAAACGCGGCGGACCATTGCAAGGTCATGCGAGATGAAGACGTAGGTCAGGCCGTGCTCGGCCTGCAGCTTTTCGAACAGCGCCAGCAACCGGAACTGCTCGGTCTGGTCAAGCGACGACAGCGTCTCGTCCATGATGAGCACTTTTGGCTCGAGCACCATGGCGCGGGCGACATTGACGCGTTGGCGTTGGCCGGCGCTGAGCCCAAGCGGCAATTCATCGTAGAGGTTTGCCGGAAGCTCGACCTCGGCCATGACCGCCAGGACGCGTTCGCGTATCTCCTTCGCATTGCGCATGCCGTGCACGCGCAGCGGATCCTCCAGGATCGCGCCGATGGACGTGCGCGGCGGCAGCGAGTTGAACGGATCCTGCAGCACCAGCTGAAAATCGCGCCGGAACTTCAGCAGCGTCTTTCCCCTCAGTTTCGAAAGATCCTCGCCATTGCAGATGACGCTGCCGCTGTCTGGAAACTCCAGGCGGCTGAGAAGCCGCATCAGGGTGGACTTGCCGCAGCCGGACTCGCCCACCACGCCGAAATTCTCGCCCGGCATGACGTCGAAGGTGACATTGCGCACGGCGCGAACCTCGCTGTGGGCCGCGAACGTTCCCCGTTTGCGGACACGGTAGGTGCGGGTAGCGTCGCGTATGCTGATCGTTGGCCTGGCCGCGTTCGGTGTACGCGGAACGGCGACCGCTTCGCTTGTCCAGATTTTCGGTATCTGGCTGATCAACTGCAACGTATAGGGATGCTGCGGCGCGTCGATGAGCCGCTGCGGGGTGTTGCGCTCGACGATCCTGCCTTCGGACAGCACCAGGACCTGATCGGCCGCCTCCTTGACCATCGGCAGCGACGACGAAACGAACACCACCGCAGTGTCGAAACGCTCCGTCAACTCGCGCATCAGACGCAGGACCTGCGCTGCGACTGTCACGTCGAGCGGCTGGGTGACGTTGTCGGCAACGAGAAAGGCTGGATTGCTGATCAAAGCGTCGACGATCAGCGCGCGCTGCATCATGCCGCCGCTGAATTGCGAGGGGTACTCGTCGAAGCGCAACCGTGGCGAGGGAATGCGAACCGCTCCAAGAAGGTCGATGACCCGCTTGCGGGCCTCCGATGGATCGATGCCGGGCACTACGGCGCTGAGTTTCTCGACGATCTGGCGGCCGACCGGCAAAGTCGGATCCAGCGCTCCCATGGGATTGGCACCGACATAGGCGATCTCTCTGCGCAGCAGTCGCATCCGTCCGCCGGCGAGGTCGAGGATGTTCTGCGACTTGTACTCGACCGAGCCGGATGAGATGCGCAGCGGCGGGTCGATCCAGTTGACCAGGGCTCGCACCAGAACGGTCTTGCCCGAACCGCTGGCCCCGATGATGCCGACGATTTCGCGCGGGGTGAGATCGAAGCTCACGTCGGAGACGACCGGCCGGGCGCCCGCGCCCGTGCCCACTTCCACGCCGAGATTTTTGACCGAGAGGACCGGGCTGCTGTTCACGACACGCCTCCGTATATCCGGTTGCGGGCCCGCTCGAGCGAAGCGCCCATGAGGTTGATGCTGGTCAGGGTAAGGCACAGGAACACCCCCGGCATGGTGGCGATCCACCATGCGTTGAGCAGGTATTTCCTGCCGTCGGCGATGATGTTGCCGAAGGTCGGCGTCGGAGGCTGCACGCCGAGGCCGATGAAGCCGAGGATCGACTCGAAGATCATCATGCGCGCCACGTCGAGCACCGACACGAAGATGATCGGCGGCAACACCAGCGGCGCGAGCAGCCAGACCATGATGCGAAGATCCGAAGCGCCGCTGACCTGGCCGGCACGCACATATTCGCTCTTGCGTTCGGTCATCACGACGCTGCGCGTGACGCGGGCATAGACCGGCCAGCTCGAAAGGCCGAGCACAAGGATGATCGCCGGGATCGTCGGCCGCGATACCCCCAGAACGGTAATCGCGAGGATGATCATTGGGATGGAGAGTTGCGCGTCGGTGATCCGCATGATCACCATGTCGATCCTGCCCCCATAGTAGCCGGCGAGCGTGCCGAGCGAGCAGCCGATGATCAGCATCACCACCACGGTGGACAGGCCGATCAGCAGGGAATAGCGCAAGCCCACCAGACTGCGCACGAGCATGTCGCGACCGATCTGATCGGTGCCGAGCGGTGCCGCCCAATTCCATTTGTTGCCGAGGAAGGGTGGCGACTGCAAACGGCCGGCGACGTTCATCTTGGTGGGGTCGATGCCGCTCAAGGCCGGGTAGAGCAGCGCCGCGAGACCCAGCAGGGCGAAGATCACGAGGCCGACCCGGAATTCGTTCGACGCCAGCGCCGCCTTCCATATCCGCCGAGACAGCGAAGCGCCGCGCTGCGCTTCCGGCGCGGTTACCTTCAGGCTCAGCTGGGTTTGCACGATGCTCATCAGTATTCCAGTCTCGGATCGATCAGCGTTGCGACCAGATCGACCGCGATGTTGATCAGGACGAAGATGGCGCTGGTGACGATCGCGATGCCCTGGATCAGGGGAAAGTCGCGCTGCAGCACGGCGTTGATGGTCAGAAGCCCCAGTCCGGGATAATCGAAGATGAATTCGATCACGAGCACGCCGCCGAGCAGGCCGCTGATCTGGATGCCGAGAAGGTTGAGCAGCGGAACCGAGGCATTGCGCAGCGCGTGCGCGAAGATGATCCGACGCTGGCTGAGCCCGCGCACGCGGCCGACGGCAATGAACGGCATCGTCATTGCCGAGGAAATCGAGCCGGTTAGCGTCCGGATCAGAACCGGCGAAAGTTCGACAGCCAAGACGATCGCCGGCAGGATGGTGTAGGCAAAGCCCTTGTAGCCGATCGCCGGCAGCCAGCCGAGCTTCACGGACAGCAGCAGCGCAAGCACTATGCCGAGCCAGAAACCCGGCAGGGATATGAAGATCGACGACACGTAAAAGGCGACCCTGTCCGGCCATCGTCCAGGAGACAATCCGGCCGGGATGCCGATCAGGAACGAAAAGAGCATCGCGAACACGATCGCCAGAAAGGCGAGCTGCAGCGTCATCGGCAGGGTCTCGCCGATAAGGGTGAGCACGTCGGCGCGCTCGCCGCGCGTGGCATCCCCGAAACTAGATCCGCCGGTCGAGGCGCCGCTGGCCGGCCGAACGAACGACTGGCCGAGGTCGCCCCTGACGACGCCGCTCATATAGCGCCCGAACTGAACCAGCACCGGGTCGCGAAGCCCCATCTCCTTGGCGATCTGCTCGATCAACGCCTCGGGCGCCATTCCGCCCGCCATCAACCGGACGGGATCGCCCGGAACGACACGAAGCAAGGTGAATATCAGCAGCGTTACAAGAAAAATGATCAGCGCACCCTGGGCCAGGCGGCGGACAAGAAAGCTAATGATGAACATTCCATCTCCTGCGGCGGACGAAGCCCGAGGACTGGTTGCCGGCTCTCCTTCTCCCCTTGTGGGAGAAGGTGGCCGAGCGAAGCTCGGTCGGATGAGGGTGTTCCAGCTTGGTACCAACAGCGCTCCGGCCAGCACCCCTCAACCGTCTTGGCGCTGCGCGCCAATCCACCTTCTCCCACAAGGGGAGAAGGCAAGACAGGGCTGCGCTTCGACGGCTGTCACGGCCCGGGTTTGTTTCTCCCGGGCCGCGGCTGACGCCAATCAGGCGAACGCCCCCTTCGACGCATCCATCGAACCGTCCGGATAGATGAAGAGCCCCGTGAGAGACTTGTCCATCGCGTGGATCATGACGGAAGTGAACAGGGAGAACGACGGCACTTTCGCGGCAATCATCGGCATCGTCTCGGTCTGGAGGATCTGTTTGCGCTCCTCGAGCGACGCCGCGCTGCGCTCCTTGTCGAGTGAGGCGTCCAGTTCGGGATCGACGATGCCGGTGATGCGCTTGGACGAGGAATGGAAATGCGTGCGCAGCACGAGGTCCGGCTCTGGCGATCCGGTCGACCAGCCGCAGTCGACCATATGGCCCGGACCGCCGCCGGGACGGTCGTAGAGACGCTCATTCCATGCCGCGATCTCCAGCACCGACAGCGTGACGGGGAACCCCTGCTCCTGCAGCATGGCAGTGATCACCTCGCCATACTCCTTGGTCTTGGGATAGAACCCGACCGAGGTGATGTATTCGAGTTCGGGCAGGCCCTGCCCCTTCGGGAAGCCTGCTTCGGCGAGCAGAGCCTGGCATTTCTCCGGGCTGTATTCGGGATAATTGGGCAAGTCGACATAGCCGAACTTCACCGGCGAGACATAATTCGCCGAGGCATGGCCGGCTTCGCCGAGGATTTCGAGCAGCATGGACCGGTCGATCGCGTGACAGGCTGCCATGCGCACGCGGGGATCGTCGAAGGGCGGCTTGGAACAGCGGAACCACAGATATTTGTTCTCGACCGAGACCACGCTGCTGATCGCCACATTCTCGTTACCTTTGAGGGTTGCCACCTGCTCCGGTTCGAGCCGCTCCACGATGGACGCCTGGCCGTTCATCAGCGACAGCATGCGGGTGGTCGAGTCGCCGACGAAATTGAAGCTGATGCCGGGGATGGCCGGCGCCCCGAGGAAGTAGCCCGGGTAGGCTTCCAACACCGTGTCGTTGCCTCGCTGCTCGACGAACTTGTAAGGCCCGGTGCCGTTCAGGCGCTGCGAAAGCGGCCCGCTCGGCCCGGCGGCGATGTCGGTTGCCGACAGCATCGGCAGGTAGGAGGCGAGGAAGATGAACAGATGCGCCGGATAGCCGCCCTTCGATGTGTCGACGATCACCGTATAGTCGTCCGGCGTCGTGATCGTCAGCGTCTCAGTCGGGCCTGGATACCATTGCGCCGGCCGGTCGGGCTGCGAGCCGTATTCGAAGGTCGCCTTGACGTCTTCCGCCTTGAACGGCTTTCCGTCGTGGAACTTCACCCCTTCACGCAGCTTGATCTCAAGCTTGGTCGGCTCAAGCAAGGTGATCTTTGTGGCGAGCTCGTAGATGACCTCGTCGGGATTTTCGACGCGCATCGGCGTGCGCGTCAGGAACCCCATGACGAAACCCTCGATGTTCTTCTGCGACAGCGTCGTGTGGGCCGTCGGATCCCAGTTGCCGGTGATGTTCTCGGCCGACAGGAAGACCAGTTGCTTGCCCGCCTGCGCAGCCGCGCCAGAGACCAGGAATTCCGGGTTGATCACCATAAGACCGGCGCCCGCTCCGAACGCCGCCATGCCCTTCACGAAATCACGCCTGCTTGACTCGGTCATATGTCGTTCCCCTTTTTTCATTATGTGGTTTTGTGGTTTTTCTTACGTTAGCCAAAACTCTCCACTTGGCAACACGGATTCTGCTGTGCGCTGCTGATACTGCGCCAAAAAAGCGCAATTGCCTTACAATGTTGATATTTTGGGCATATTGACGCGAAAACGTTCTGCTGGAGAAACGCCGAGATAGCCTCATTGCCCAATAAGGCGGCATTGGATCAGGTTGTGGAGTGGTGTGGTTTCTTCCAAAACGTCGCAAAGCCAAACGCTGCGCGAAAATATCTCGCGGGAAGAAAATCAGCTATTCAACCGGAACATGCAGCCGCAATTTGCGGATGTCGGCTGGAGCATGGCGCTGAAGGCATTTGCGTAATCAACACGCCTCAGCGAGGGAAAAGAACCTCACCCATTCCAAGCACCGCGTTGTCGCCGCCATATTTTTGCGGCGCATTGCCCAGAAGCGGCCGTTTCAAAATACCCTCGGCGATCAGATGGCGATCGACGATGGCGGCAAAAACGCTCTCCGGCGCGCCGCATTCGACGAAGCTCGGCGACAGACTTTTCGGCGCGCGATCGAGCAGGATCGAACCGCGGCGCATCAGGTAGCCGGGCATTTCGCCGGTGCCGCCGGCCACCACCAGCGTGCCGGCGATCATGCGGCTGCCGGCATTGTCGCCTGAACCCTTCAGCACCGCGATCAGGCCGCGCCGCATGCGGTCGGCGGCAAAAGCGCCCGCTTTGCCCCTGACGATCAGCACGCCGCCATTCATGCCGGCCAGCTCCCCGGCGAGCGGCGCACCGAGGTGATCGCCGGCGTTGCCTGTTATTTCAAGCCTGCCGCCGCGCATTCCGGAGCCGGCATGCGGACCCGCATTGCCTTCGATCGTCAGCTTGCCGCCGCGCATGGCGCGCCCGGCCTGGGCGCCGGCATTGCCGACGACACGAACCGAACCGCCCCGCATGCCTTCCGCCACGCGATCGAGGCGCGCGCTTCCACCTTCGAACACGATGTCCAGCGGATCGTTGCCGGCGACGCGAAAAATATCGCCGACCTTCGATCCATGCTTCGACATGCCGATCTGGATTCTTTCGATATCGCGCCTTTCGATCCCGGCAAGCCGCTCTGGCGTCAGCGGCGACAGGTCAAGGCGCTCGGGCGGCTCGGCGACAAGGGTGAAGGTCAGCGCCTTCATGGCAGCATATCCTTCAGCGAATAGATGAATTTGCCGAGCTTGCCGCCGTAATTGCCGGCGCTTATGCGAACCGCGCCTCGCTTCGGCCCGAGCTCGATGACGGCGTTGATGCCGGCCTTCATCGCGGCGGCAACGGCATCGTTGGTCTCGCCATCGATGACGATTTCCAGGACGGCGTTGATGTCGGGACCGAGCTCACTCCTGACGACACCGCGCAGTGTCGGCGCGTAGGCTTCGTTGGCCGAGGCGATCATGCCCTTGTATTTACCGCCGATCTTGGAACCCGAACGGGCAATGCCGCCCGGAAACGGCACGATCGCGCCGGGCACCAGGCCTATCGCGGCGACCGCGGCCTCTGCGGCAACCAAGGCCTTGGCGCTGCTTTCAGCCATGACGAAGAAATTGCCGCCGCCGACGGCATCCTTCGTCAGCCCGGTCGTTGCTTCGCACAGGAATTCGCCATCCATGACGGGAACGCGCCAAAAATGCCGGCCGCCGATTTTCTTGGAGATCTGCCAGCCGTCGCCAAAATAACGCAGCGCCGAACCGAGCTTCAACTCGGCGCTGCCCTCCAGTCCGGCGAAGCAGGCCGAACCCGGCGAGGTCAAGACACACTGGCCGACGCGATTGAGCAGTTGTTTCTGCAGTTCGTCTGTTCCCATCGCAAAGATCATCACGCGGCAGCCGGGCCGGCCATCCGGTGTGGCCGATGGCGGCAGTTCGACGTCGATTGCCGCTTCGCAGCCGCAGCCGATCACCGAGGTGGCAAAGCCGGTCATGGTGATCGCCGCCTGGCGAGCCCATTTCCGGTTCGGCGCGGTGATGATGATGGCGGTCGCGCGCATGCCGAAGGCCTCGGCAAAGGTATCGTCGATCACTATGCCATTTACGCTCACGTTCGGCATGCAACCTCGCCGAATGGCTGTTCGCGCGCGATCGCGGAATCTGGGAAATTGAACCAGTCCAGCGACAGGCCGTAGCGCTGCTGGTGATAGTCCTCCAGACGCCGCACCATTGCCTTGTCCGGCGACGGATTGAGCCTGAGCGCCTTGCCCCACCGGTAATGGGTGATCTCTCCATCCTGCACGACGAGATCGCCATCCTTGAAGACATATGCCGCCTGCCCCAGCATTTTCGCGATGTTCCCGTCCCTGCGGTAGACAGCGATGTCGGCTATGGCGCCGGCGCCGAGGTGGCCCCGGTCTGTTAGCCCGAGCAGCTTGGCTGGGGCCGCGCGCGTCATGATGGCAATTTCCTCGAACGTGTATTCGCGGTCGATTGCGGCCAGGGTGGAGAGCGCCATGGCGGATTTTGGAAGTCCGGCAATCATTTCGGTGCGCGCTTCCCGGCTCATCAGCAGCTCGAACAGAGCCGGGTAGACGGTAAAGGGCGCGCCATTGGGATGATCGGTGGTGAAGAAGACACGCCAGGGATCGTTGATCAGGAGAAAAAGCTCGAGCCCGATCGCCCACTGCATCGCGCCATAGAAATCCTTGCCATAGCTGTAGGGCACGATGCCGCCGCCATTGCCGTCGCCGTCATGAATGACGGATTTCTTCGGGCTCGCGCTGCCACGCGCCGAAAACTGCCGCATGACGTCGGAGGAGACGGTGACCGTCTGGCCGAACATCACCTGGCCGATATCGATGGTGACTTCCGGCGTCGCGTTGACCAGTTCGGCGAGACGCGCCGCGGCCGAGGAAAACCTGCGCTTGCCTTCCGTGCCGTAGCCATAGAACTGGAGGTGGGCGAGGTGCATCGGCAACCCCTCCGCTGCCGCGATCGTCGCGGCCGCCGTGTCCGCCGATCCGGGACTGCCCAGATTGTTGCAATGGACATGCAGAGGGTGCGGGACGCCAAGGCTGTCGACGGCGGCCTGCAGCGTCTTGACGATCTTGCGCGAGCTGACGCCATAGGAAGGCACCACATCGTCCAGCGAGAAGGTGCGGACGTTTTCCTTGAAGGCGGCCGCCGCGCCGGCGTTGATCACCTTGACCCCAAGCGCCCGTGTCGAGGCGACTGTCCAGGCGACATAGTCCTCGATCATTTGAGACGAAGCGTCGTCGCGGATCATTGACAGCAGGAAATCGTCGTTGCCGAGAATGGCGAGCGTCGCCTTGTCGATGATCGGGATGTCGGCCAATTCGAGATGGGTGTGAAGTGCCGCTCCCGGCGACATAGCCGGCTCGACGACCGTGGTGAAACCCATCTTGGCGTAGAGGCAGCCGGTCTGGAAGGTCGACCAGCCGGCATTGGAGAGCGGCGTCGTCGCCGGCCGCGCCTGATGCGCGGCATGCTGCTCGGGCAGGAGCAGCCGTGCCGTGTTCACATTGCCGCCACCGATGTGGGAATGGATGTCGATGGCGCCCGCCATCACGACGCAGCCGGCAGCGTCGATGGTCCGGTCGGCAGCGCCCCCCGCCGGCGCCGCAACGATCTTATCGTCCCTGATCCAGAGGTCGCCCTTGCCGAGACGACCGTTGACCGGATCGATGATGTCGCCGCCCGCAATTTTCGTCAGCATGGCAACGCGGCCTCGGCGGAGACATGACTGGCGACCAGGCGGATGACAGTCGCAGCGGAGGGCAGTTCGGACGCCGCTCGCGCATGGATCGACCTTAGCGAACCGGTGCGGCTGGAATAGACCACCGCCTCGTGATCGACGCCCGCTTCGCCGATGGCGATGGTGACCGCAGCGCCCGCGACCGGCTTCTGCGTTTTCGCCAACGCGATCAGCGCCATGCGGTTCCTTTTCTTCTGCGGCTGGACAATTGAGGAGGAGATCCGCAGGTGCAGGTCGGCTTCGCCGGCAGCGATCATGCGCGCGACATCGTAACGCCAGGGATCGAATTCCGGGAAGCCGCGCGCAAAGCCCGTGCGCAGCGGAAAACCCGCCATCCAGGTCGAGGCGAGCGCGCTTCCCCATCCGTTTTCGCGCGCCGGCAGATGAAGGCCGGATGCGCGTGATTTGCGGTTGAGATCGGCGATCAGTCCTTGCAGCATCTCCAGCGCCAGCCCTTCGGTTGCGTCGCCTGAAAACAGGAAGACTGGAAAATGCGCAGCCTCCAGGGCTTTGGCGAAATCGTCGAAGTTCGACACCGGCTGCGAAGTCTGACGCCCCCTGCACTGCGTCCTCAGCGCCGCCAGCGTCGCGCCGAGGCTTGCCTCGCCGCAGGAGAGGAGCGTCGCCGTCCGCCCGTTGCTCAACGGCGGCGCAGACGCCCCGTTCGACCCGACCAGAAAGATTTCACGTTGATTCTTGCCTGTGAGATCGGGGGCCGAGAGATCGGGAACCGTGGCCGAGAGTTCGCCGACAATTTCATGATGGATTTGCGGGAGTTCGCCCACGATCACCACGACATCGGCGCGCCGGCGCGTCTCGCCGGGCGCGACGGTCATCGCGCCTTTGTCGGTAAAAAGCGCGGTCTCCCGGGAAACTGCCGCGCCATCGGCATGATCGTATGCCGCGCCAACCCGCTCAGCCAGCGCGATCGCCGCTCTGGTGCCGTGTATATCCGTATCCAAGCTGAAAACCGGGCACCGGCTCGACCCCAACAGCGCGGCGGCATGTGCAGCCGCGCGCTCGACCAGCGTTTCCCGGTTGCCGATCCAAGCAACCGCCATTCACTACGCTACTTTCTGGTGCCGGCCCGATCCTAGACGAAACTGGATCGGCCGTGAACCCCGCCTGCCAGCAGATTAGCGAATGTTTTCATACGCCATCAACAAATTCCGACCGCGCTTAATCATATTTGATGTAAGCGAAGCGCTGATCGGTCGGCGGAGTGCCTTCCAGCGCGCCGCCTTCCTTGGCCGGCTGCCACTGGACGACATCCTCGATCTTTTTGGCCAGCTCGAAGTCTTTGTCGGTGATGCCCTTCGCTGCATGGTTCATCAGGCGCACCTCGACCCAGGCATAGGACGCCGTGATGTCGGGATGGTGCCACGCCGCCTCGGCGAGATGGCCGACCGTGTTGATCACCATCAGTGTCGATTTCCAGCTGTGGGTCTTGTATTTGCGCCGGATCCAGCCGTTCTCGTAGCGCCATTTCGGCAGCTCCTTCTCGAGCCGGTCGGCGATCTCGGCTTCCGAATAGACCTTTTCCTTAGCTGTCTCGCTCATCTCGACCTCCGCGAATGGCCCGGTCCGTTTTCGCGCCGGGGCCAAAGAAGATAAAACGAATGCACTCTCTCCGGCTTGCCCCTTCTACGAAAACAGCTATCATGGCGACGGGCACCTAAACTTCCATGATGCGTCTATGATGCACCCATCGGGGGGTAGATGTCGAATTCTGTCACCATACGAGTGCCCTCCCGCCTGCACCTTGGCTTCCTCGATCTCAATGGTGATACCGGACGTCGCTTTGGCAGCGTCGGGCTACCTCTGAGCGAACCCGAAACCGTCGTCACCCTGTCTCGATCCAGCGAGACCATCGTCGAAGGCCCCGAGAGCCGTCGCGCCGGCGAACATTTGTCGACGCTCTGCAGCCATCTCGGCGTTCGCGGTCAGCACCGGCTGGTGGTCGAGCAGTCGATCCCGAGCCATGCCGGCCTCGGCTCCGGCACGCAGATCGCCCTTGCCGTCGCCTCGGCGCTGCGCACGCTCCACCAACTGCCTCTCGATATCGGCGGCGACGCGACCCTGCTCGATCGGGGCGGCCGATCCGGCATCGGCATCGCCAGTTTCGAAAGCGGTGGTGTCATTGTCGACGCCGGCAAGGACGACAGCGGCAGGCCGCCGCCGGTCGTGGCGCGATTGCCGTTTCCGGAAGAGTGGCGCGTCATCCTGATCCTCGACCATGGCGGGCATGGACTGCATGGCGATGCCGAGATCGCGGCGTTTCGCTCGCTGCCACCCTTCCCGGCATCCGGCAGCGGCGAGATCTGCCGGCGGGTGCTGATGGGCATCATGCCGGCTCTGGTCGAGCACGACCTTCCAGCCTTCGGCGCCGCCGTCGCCGCGATCCAGATGCTGATCGGCACCCATTTCGCCCCGGCGCAAGGCGGCGTTTTCACCTCCAAGCGGGTCGAGAGGGTGGCCCATGCTCTCAATGAAGCAGGCGCCGTCGGCATCGGGCAGAGCTCATGGGGGCCAACAGGGTTTGCCTTCGCCCCATCGCAAGACGCCGCGGTCAGGTTCGTCAGCGCGGTTCAGCAGACAGTTGAGCACGGCATCGAGATCAGGATCGTCAAGGGCAGGAATTCCGGCGCGAAGATCAGTTCGACCAAACTTGATCTCGTCGGCAGCTGACGGCTCGGCAACACGATCAGGTTCAAGGAGAAAGGCGAGAAATGGCCCGCAAACATATCCTGCACATGCTGACGCCGTTGAAGCACATGAGCCCTTTCGACGTGAACATGGCGCTCGATGCAGGCTTCGACGCCGTCGTCCCCTATGTCGACGTAAGCCTCGGCGAGGTGACAGGCCTCGTGCAGGACGCGATCTTTTCGCGCCCGCCCGATGCAGGGGTCGACACCGGCATCTTCATCGCCGGCAAGGATGCCTCGCTGGCGCTCGACATGTTCGACGCAGCGCGAAAGGCGATGGTGCCGCCTTTCCAGGTTTCGGTATTCGCCGATCCGGCCGGCTCGTTCACCACGGCCGCGGCGATGGTGGCCAAGGTCGAAAAAGCGCTGGAGAAGAAATTCGAGCGTGGGTTGAGAGACACGAGGATCGCTGTTTTCGGCGCCACCGGCGTCGTCGGCTTCTGCACAGCCGTCATCGCGGCCAGGGAAGGCGCCCGGGTCACGCTTGTCGGTCATGACGGCATCGAAAGGGTCGGGCAGATCGCGGCTGAGATCAAAAGCCGATTCAAGATCGACGTCGATGCGGCTGACGGGTCGAGCGAGGCCCGGAAGACGAAGCTGGTCGAGGCGAGCGAGGTGATCCTGGCTTGCGCCAAGGCCGGCGTTCAGGTGGTCTCGAAAGCCCAGTTGAAAGGCGACGGCCTGCTCATTGCCGCCGACGTCAATGCGGTTCCGCCGGCCGGCATCGAAGGCGTGGCCGTCAACGCCAATAGCGATCCGCTCGAAGCGGCAAAAGCTGTCGGCATTGGTCCGCTTGCCATCGGCAACGTGAAATACAAGGTCGAATTCGGCCTCTTCAAAAGAATGATCGAATCCGAAAAAACCATCACGCTCGATTTCCAGGAAGCATTTTCCCTTGCACGCGAGATTGCCAAGTAACGCCGGATCCCTCCTGATCGCGGCGATTTCAGGCCGGGCGCTGGCTGCCGCTGCGCGCCGCGCCGGCTATCGTCCGCTGGTCGCCGATTTCTTTTGCGACACCGACACGGTCGCGCTCGCCGAACGCGCGACGATGCTGCCGGGCGACCTGCAGGGCAGCATCAACGGGGAGCGCATCGTCGAGACGCTTCGGCAACTGGCTGGAGACGACCGGCCGGTCGCCATCGTCGTGGGCTCGGGCTTCGAGCGGATGACGGAGACAGTAGACGAGGTCGCGCGCCATTTTCCGCTCGCCGGCAATAGTGGCGCCGCGATCCGCAGGATCAAAGACCCGCAACTGCTGGCCGCCGATTGCGCCGAAATCGGCATCCCGCATCCGGAATTCCGATGGAGCCGGCCGCCCGATCCGGAGAACTGGGTGGTCAAGACCGCGGGCGGCGCCGGCGGCGCGCATATCAGACGGGCCGCCGGAGAAACCCCGATATTACAGTGTCAGGTCCCTGGCGGCCGCTATTTCCAGCGTTTCGTTGCCGGCCGCAGCATCTCGGCTCTGTTCGTCGGCGACGGCCAAAGCGCCGATATCGTCGGCTTCAGCCAACAATGGGCGTCCCCCGCCCCGGCAGCGCCCTACCGCTATGGCGGCGCCGTGCGGTTGAGACGCTTCGATCGCAAGCAGGCGGCGATGATCCGCGGCTGGCTTTCAGGCCTGACGCGCCGCGCCGGCCTGGTTGGATTGTGCAGCGCCGATCTCATTCGCGGACCGGATGGCTACAAGCTCATCGAGATCAACCCGAGGCCAGGCGCCACGCTCGACATTTTCGACGATGCCGACGCGCCGCTGATCGAAGCGCATCTGCGCGCTGCGGCAGGCAGGGCCTACCACCTGCCGCGCTTCGTCGATTCGATGGCATCGATGGTGACCTACGCCGCGGCGCCGATCGCCCAGTTTCCATCGATTGCCTGGCCTGAATGGACTGCGGACCATCAGTCGCCCGGCACCCGTCTGATTGCTGGCGATCCTGTCTGCACCATCTTCGCGCGCGGTCCGAGCGCCAATTTGACCAGGCGGCTCATCAAGGGACAAGCCAGCAGATTGCAACACCAATGGGAAGGAGACCGGACATGAAAGACGGTTCGGCATTCCTGAACGACAATGCGCAGCGCATCATCGACGGCATGATCGGCAACGCCGAACGCCTGCGTATCGCCGTTTCCAGGGGGCCATTGGGCGAGTGCCTGATCGATGCCGGCGCCAAGGCCACCGGCGGCGTCGAGGCCGGGCTGCGCATGGCGGAAGCCGCGATGGGCGGGCTCGGCAGCATTTCGGTCTGCATGGACCGCGCGTCGGAGAAATGGCCGTTGACCATCGAAGTGCGGTCCTCGCAGCCGGTGCTTGCCTGCCTGGGCAGCCAGTATGCGGGCTGGAACCTGTCGAGCCAGGGCTATTTCGCCATGGGATCGGGACCGGCGCGGGCGCTCGCCCGCGTCGAGCCGCTGTTCGAAGCGCTTTCCTATCGCGACACCGCGTCTTCCGCCGTGCTTATCCTGGAGACGGCCGAACCGCCGCCCCAAGCGATCGTCGAGAAGGTCGGCAGGGCAACCGGATTGCCAACCGAAAAGCTTACCTTTCTCTATGCGCCAACACAAAGCCTTGCGGGCAGCGTGCAGATCGTTGCGCGCGCGCTCGAAGTCGCCTTGCACAAGAGCAACGATCTCAAGTTTCCGTTGGAAAATATCGTCGACGGCATCGGCACGGCGCCTATCCCCGCCCCCCATCCGGATTTCCTGACCGCAATGGGCAGAACCAACGACGCCATCATCTATGGCGGCAGCGTCCAGCTTTTCGTAAAAGGCTCGGCGAAAGACGCCAGTGAGCTCGCGGAGCGACTGCCGAGCCGCGCCTCGCGCGACCACGGCCACCCGTTCGCCGAGGTTTTCAAGCGGTTCAAGGGTGATTTCTATGCCATCGATCCGCTGCTGTTCAGCCCGGCCGAAGTGATCGTCACGGCGATCGAGACTGGCGACACGTTTCGCGCCGGCGAGCGTGATCTGCGGATGCTCGAACGGAGCCTCGGTTAGACCATGGCGGTGCAATGGATTCGTCTGTCATCCGCCTGCCGGGCCGCTCGCTCGCGCTTTCGGTATACCGGTATCCGAGGCCTAATATGATCCCCCGCATCCTGATTGTCAGCGATAATTCGGACGCTCGCGCCAAAGGCCTGGCGGCAAGGCTGGACCGGCGGGGCGCCGTTGTCGCAACCGTGCCGCTGGCGGCGATCGCGTTCGACACCGGCAGCCCGAGCGGACTGTCGATCCCCGGCCTCGACGGCGCGCTGCCCGACGCCGTGCTGGTCCGTTCGATCGCCGCCGGATCGTTCGAAGCGGTCACCCGGCGCCTCGGCGTGCTGCACGCATTCGCCATGCTTTCCATACCGGTGTGGAATTCCGCACAGGCGATAGAACGCTGCGTCGACAAGTCGATGACGACCTTCCTCCTGAAGAGTGCCGGCCTGCCGACGCCGCCGACATTCGCGGTCGAGGGACGTGCCATGGCCGAAGCGATCGCCGAACGCGAACTGCCGTTCACGCCGCTGGTGCTGAAGCCGCTTTTCGGCGCGCAGGGCCGCGGCATCAGGCTGATCGAAACACTATCCGATCTCCCCGCCGAGGACGAGGTGAACGGCGTCTACTATCTCCAGCATTACGTGCCGCGTCCCGGCCCTCCTTTCCGCGATTTTCGCGTTTTCGTCTGCGCCGGCGAAGTCCTGGCGATGATGAGCCGCCGTGGCGACGACTGGATCACCAACGTCAATCGCGGGGCGGTGCCCGAGCAAGTCTCGGGGCACGGCGAAACCGAACTGGCGGCGCTGGCAAGAGCCGCCGCCGCCGCTATGTCAGCGGATTTCGCCGGCGTCGATATCGTGCCGTCGGCCGACGGCAAGCTGTTCGTGCTGGAGGTCAACAGCATGCCCGCCTGGTCCGGGCTTCAATCGGTCGTCGCGGTGAACATCGCCGATGCGATTGCCGATGCCCTGCTGAAATTCCTGGCCGATCGCCCAGCTGATCGCCCAGAGGAGGCGGCGGCGACGCGTCCGTACCGTTTCACCGCGCCGGCGAATTCGTGACGAGCCGGTAGCATGGCGCTTTCGCGAGAACGGCTCCGGGTTGCCTACGAGGACGCCTGCCGGATGGAGATCGAGGCGCTGAAACCCGGCAACGTCCATCTGTTCGCTGACGGGCACGGCATGTCGGCCGCCCAGTTCATGATGAGCGCAGAGGTCTCGTCGGGGCCGCTGACCGATCCTCGCCTGCCGGTCGGACAGCGCATCCTAGAAGCGGTCCGCGCGACACGTCTGGCGGTCACGACCAATACCAACCTCGGTATCATCCTTCTGGCAGGGCCTCTGCTATGCGCCGCCGAAATGACGGGCGCCCCACTGCACGACAATCGACTGCACGACAATATCGACGCGGTGCTGCGCGCGATGAGCATGGACGATACCAGGGCGGTGTTCGAGGCGATCGTCGCGGCCGCGCCGGGCGGCCTTGGAGAGGCCGCGAACGATGTGCGGCAGGAGCCGAAGGTTCATCTGCTCGAAGCCATGCGTGAGGCGGCCGACCGCGACATGATCGCCCGCCAGTATGTTACCGGTTTCGGCGACGTGTTCGGCGTCGGGCTTGCGGCTCTGGAAGCGGCGTTGGCACGCGGGGAAGGAGGCATGTGGCCGACGGTATTCGCCTATATGGCGTTTCTCGCCGGCTTCCCCGACAGTCATGTGGTGCGCAACCATGGCGCTGAAGCCGCAAATCAGGCGCGGCAAGAAGCCGTTGCCATCCAGGCGGCGCTCCATGCCAACGACGACGAAGCGTCACGCATTCGTCTGCTCATCGGGCTCGACCGCCGGCTGAAGGCGGACAAGGTCAACCCCGGCACCTCGGCCGACCTGACCGTGGCTACTCTTTTAGTCCACCTCCTCGGCGTTCAGCTTGCATAATCGCAACGTTGGTGGTTGACTTTCAGGAGCGGAAGCTGGGCTTCCGCGGCTATCCAGCCAACCGGTCCGGATGTCCGGGCGCTGCCAACAAGGATAGCTGTCCATCGAGCGCTCGCTCGGTTTGCGGCGTCTTTGGACACCATAACTGTGTCTTGGAGGAAAATTGGCATGGCAAAGATCTCGAAAGTAATGGTCGGTGAATCGCTGGTAGGAGACGGCAACGAAGTGGCGCATGTCGACCTGCTCATCGGCCCGCGGGGGAGCGCGGTCGAAACGGCATTTTGCAACGCGCTTACCAACAACAAGGACGGCTTTACCTCCCTTTTGGCGGTGATCGCGCCCAATCTTCAGTGCAAGCCCAACACCGTGATGTTCAACAAGGTCACGATCAAGGGCGCCAAGCAGGCCGTGCAGATGTTCGGCCCGGCCCAGCATGCGGTCGCAAAGGCGGTGCAGGACAGCGTCGCCGAGGGGATCATTCCTGCCAGCGAGGCGGACGATCTGTTCATCTGCGTCGGCGTTTTCATCCACTGGGACGCGGCGGACGACGCCAAGATCCAGAAGTACAATTACGAAGCGACAAAGGAAGCCATCCAACGCGCCGTCGCAGGAACGCCGACGGCCGCCGAAGCCACGGATAAGCGGGACCAGGTGAAGCACCCGTTCGCGGCTTAGACAAGAGACAGCCCCGCACAGATAAAACCCTCCGCGGAGCCGGATGGTCTGTTGCGCCGCCTGAAAAAACTTCTGGGCTTTTAGAGCATCGGACCGAAAACTGCCCTCGGGTCTGACCCGAGGGTGGACTGGGTTGGGAATCCGATGCTCCAGCAAGAGATAGAGCGGCGAGACGATCGACTTGAGAGTTCGCCGCTCTAGATCTGAGGCACAGTTTCCGAGGCCGAAATTCGAGGCTACGCGATGTCAGGTGCCAAGCGTTGCGAGGTGACCCGGCGTGAGCGTGCCGTCATGCAGCGAGGTCGCAACCAGCGCCGCGGCGATACCGAGTGACGAAAGGGCG
This sequence comes from Mesorhizobium sp. M6A.T.Ce.TU.016.01.1.1, assembly GCF_003997065.1. Taxonomy (NCBI): domain Bacteria; kingdom Pseudomonadati; phylum Pseudomonadota; class Alphaproteobacteria; order Hyphomicrobiales; family Phyllobacteriaceae; genus Mesorhizobium; species Mesorhizobium sp. M6A.T.Ce.TU.016.01.1.1. Next base: position 97,539 of record NZ_RZTJ01000008.1, read on the forward strand.
CGAATGTCAGCCTCGTTGCGCACCCCGCCGGCCGCGATTACGGAGCGACTTCCAGCCTTCGCCTTGATTGCCTTGAGCCGCGTGAAATCGGGACCGGAGGCGGTGCCGACCTTGGCCAGTGTCATGACGATCACCTTTTGCGGCCAAAGCTCCGGCTCGTCGAGAAATGATGCCGGACCGCGAAACCCGTCGTCGAAGAAATCCAACGACAGGATAAGGTCTGGATGATCGCAAAAACGCCGGAACAGCGCGTCGTCTTGCTGCGATTCGGAGCCCAGGACCGGGTAAAGCCAGGGCTCGGCAAGTGCTGCCGCAAGGTTTTTCTCGTCGGCGATGCCTGCATCGACCCAAAGCTCCGGCGGCTCCGCCATCGCCTTCAGCCGGTAAAGCGCGCCACTGTTTGGCGTTCCGCCTTCGATGGCATCCAGATCGGCGATATAGAAGGTCGGAAAAGGATAAAGCCCGCGCAGGCCCTCAGTGACTGCGACGACATCGGAACTTTGGCTGAGCGGCGTAACGATCGGCCTGTAGCGATCGCGTTTTCCTTGCTGGGCGCGGACCACTTCGCCGCCTTTCAGGTCGAGAACCGGAATGATACGCAACGCTCTTTTTCTCGCTGACCGACTGCCCTGTCCAACTGTCCCTGTGATGAAAGCTTGAAGTGTGGAAAAAAGAAAGAGCATCGTTGCCGGCTTCGATATTGGCGGCGCGCATCTGAAGGTGACGCGCGCGGAAGACGGCCGCATCGTCGAGGCAGTAACGATCGCCACGCCGCTTTGGCTAGGGCTTCATACCCTGACCTTGGCATTCGAGGAAACGGCTTCGATTTATGCGGGCGCCGATCTCAACGCATTCACCATGACCGGCGAACTGGCGGACATCTTTCCGTCCCGCGATGCCGGCGTCGCGGCTCTGCTCGATGAGATTTCAACCCGTTTCCCAGGCGAAAAACTGATCTACGCCGGGCCGTCCGGCTTTGTCGGGGTCGAGCAGGCAGCGCGGCTGAGCACCGATGTCGCCTCCGCCAACTGGCACGCGACAGCGTCGTTGGTGGCGAAACTCGCTGGCGATGCCCTGTTCGTCGATATGGGCTCCACCACCACCGACATTATCGCCATCAAGAAAGGCGCCGTCGCCAATGACGGCTACACCGATGCCGGACGGCTGCTGACCGGCGAACTGGTTTATACCGGCTTCACCAGGACGTTCCTGTTCGGTGTGGCTTCGTCGGCCCCCGTCCGTGGCAGGCTGACACCACTGATGAACGAGTATTTCGCCTCGATCGCCGACGCGCACCGGATCCTGGAAGTGCTCGACGAGAAGGACGACAGGCACTCTACCGCTGACGGCAAGGAAAAGACGATCGACGGTTCGATCGCGCGGCTGGCGCGCATGATCGGTCGCGACGCCGCCGACCTGACACCGCCGGAATGGCGTGAAATCGCGCGCTGGTTCAGCGAGCAGCAATTACGCAAGATCCACGATGCGGCATCCCTGGTTGCCGGGCCCCTGGCTCGGGATGTGCCTATCGTCGGCGCCGGAACCGGCCGCTGGCAGATCAGGCGGCTGGCCGAACGCATGGAACGCCGCTTCGTCGATTTCGCCGAGATCATCCCCGCAGATGACGCCGTTCGCGGCGAAGCAAGCAGCGTGGCGCCCGCGTCAGCGGTGGCGCTGTTGGCGGGATTTCAATTGTAGGCGCTGTATCATGGCCACCCGATGAGGCCGGCTTGAAAGATCTCAACCCGTACCAGCGCATCCAAGATCGGACCGCGCGCAAGATCGCAACGGGTGGAAACCCGACGTTCGGCACCCGCTCGGCGCATGTCCGGTTCGCGCCGCAGATCGGTCGTTGAGCAGCAGGCCGCGATACCTAAACTAATAGCGGCCGCTGACAGCGTATGCAGGGCAAAGGCTGAAGCTCTAGACTAGGTTTCGTCGCGAACCAGCGCTTCACAGCCATTGTGGCTGAGATACGGATCCTGCTCCAAGTTGACACCATAAGCCTCGATCAGGTCGTGTCCGTGCTGAGCAGGGAGGTGGCAGTCGTCACCTAACTCGCTGACGCTGTCGCAGCAGTCGCTGCCTTCTTGCGATGTGCGAACGCCTTGCGCCGGCGCTTTTTTGCGTTGCCGATCCGCCACGTCTTCGACTGCACGATGTCGCAGTAGGTATCGAAAGCCTCGACAGCAGTTGGCTCCCGCGCCGATCGGCGACTCCGCACGCGCCCGATCAATGGTGGTCCAGCAGAAGACCGGTCGGCCCGTCCAGTTCGAGATCACCGCGGACACGAGGGCAAGTCTGCTCGCGTGGCTCGAACGCCGTGGTGGTAGTATCGACGACTACGCGTTCCCAAGCAGAGTTGACCGAGAGGGACATCTAAGTACGCGTCAGTACGCTCGGTTGGTCGATGAATGGGTTACGGCGATTGGACTGCGTCCCGAGGAATACGGAATGCATTCACTCCGCCGTACCAAGGCCGGCCTGATTTATAAAGCCGAGCTATTCAGATCATGCTTGGGCACACCAAGATCGAGAACACCGTTCGATACCTTGGTGTCGATATCGATGATGCGCTTACGCTTGCCGAGACAACGGAAATCTGATCCGCGCGGCCCTGCTGAACATGGCGGGGGCGCGTTCAGCAACGCGCCCTCTTTTCGGTCCTTCACATCACCCCCTTGCTCTATTGAAAGCGGTCGGTCTCTTGCGCCAAATACAGACCTTATTGATTGCGTCGCCGACCTATCTCTGTCGCGTATCCAGCCTGCGATTGAGGCCGCAGAAATAGGTCTATGATTTATACTGCGCAACGCTCTGTAGACGACCGCGATCGTAGGGCCTCAAAATATCGCGGGAAATTTGAAATCTTTATTTATTAAGGCGTTGCCACCTCACCGACTTCCTATACACCTCTTCAAAGGCTGCCACGTTCGCGGCTAGAGATGGGATGTAAACCGAGCCACGGATTTTTTTCAGTGTATTCTTTACTACGCATGTGGAAACGCAACTTCTGGAAGTCTCCTCAGAACATTTCCGTGAGCAGATTTGTTGATCTGGCGCCGACAAGCAACGCCGATCAGACGGGGATCTACCACGAGGCTTTAGAGTTCGCCACGAACAACGACGAGGTGCTGAACATTGCATTGACCGGTCCCTACGGCTCGGGAAAAAGCAGCGTCATCAAGTCCTTCCTGTTGAAATACCCACGACCTAAGCTGGAACTGTCGTTGGCGTCCTTCTTGCCGGATGGCGAGGTTCCTGGGGTGCGGGTCAGCAAACAGGAAATCGAACGAAGCATCCTGCAGCAGATCCTATACGGCGCGGGCGCAAACAAGCTGCCGCTATCGCGCTTCAAGAGGATTCAGATTCCAGAGAAATGGTCCGCAGCCAGTTCTTTGGCAGTATGCCTAGGGGTGTTCTGCCTTTGGTATATCGTCACCAATCAAACCGATGTGATTTCCGGGAATTTCTTCGAGCCGTTCGAACTGTCCAACTGGTTCAACATCGTATCATTTGGTATTGCAGCGCTGTTCGTTTGGCGGCTGGTTCACACCGCATATTTGAAAAGCCTGGGGCTTTCCCTGAAAAGCATTTCCCTCAAGGACATTCAGATCGCCCCGAAGGCTGCGGACGAGGAATCGATCCTCAATCGGCACCTCGACGAGATTATCTACTTCTTCCAGTCCACCAAATACGACCTGGTCGTCATCGAAGACTTGGATCGGTTCGACAATCCCGACATCTTCGTGACGTTACGCGAAATCAATGCGCTGGTGAATGAGAACGCCGACATACATCGGCGCATTCGATTCCTTTACGCTCTCCGCGACGACATATTCATCAACACGGACAGGACCAAGTTCTTCGAATTCATTGTTCCCGTCATTCCGGTGATCAACCATTCCAACTCGATAGATAAGGTCCTCGAACATACTCAGCGTATCGATCTTGATCGGCGGCTTGATCGGCGTTTCGTTCGCGAGGTTTCCCGATATCTGAGTGATCTGAGGCTAATTGCGAATATCTTCAACGAGTACGTGATCTACGCGTCCAATCTCCGAGCAGACGGAGATGGCGCACTGGATCCAAACAAGCTGCTCGCCGTCTTGATATACAAGAACGTCATTCCGAAGGACTTCGCCGCGCTGCATCGTCGGGAAGGTGCGCTATCCAAAGTGCTGAACCGGTACGATGAATTCGTTGAGAAGTCGCGAGACAAGATCCGCTCTGAACTAGAGCAGATCCAAGCAGACCTAGTCCGCAGCGATGAGCAGTACGCTAGGGATCTCGCTGAACTCCACCGTATCTATGCCATGGCGATCATAGAACGCGTGCCAGAATACTACACGCATTTGCACCCAAGTTTCGGCCAGATAGCGCTCGCTGCGCTACCTCAGCATCCCCAGTTCGATGATCTCTTCTCACAGCCGCCAATGAGGGTAACGAATAGTGCTGGCCAACAAACGCGTGTGGATCTTCGGGAGATCGAAGCGGCGGTAGATCCAAATTGGTCCTTCGCCGAACGCAAGACGCAAATCGAGCACAAGTCTCCTGAGCACAGAGAGAAGATGGAAAACAAGGCTCAGGAACTTAAGGCTGAGCTGTCTTTGCTTCGGACAAGAAAATTCCATGAGGTCGTGAGGGAAAGCTCCGCGCTTATAGAAGAGGTTTTTGCAGAGGTCGGCGAGAACCGGGATCTCCTGAAATTCCTCATTCTGGAAGGTTACCTGGACGATACCTACTATCAATATACCTCACTGTTCCACAGCGGGCGCCTGTCGCGCAATGACAATAGATTCCTGATTCAGATCCGCAGTTTCAACAATCCTGAACCCGATTTCCAGTTGGACAGCATCTCGGAAGTCATTGCCTCGATGCGCGAGGATGATTTCGGACGAACCTACGTCCTCAACCGATTCATCATCGATGGCTTGCTGGAAAATCCCCAGGAGTACGCAGCTCAAAGCACTAGCGCACTCGAATTCATCGCCAGCCACGTCGACGAATGCAAGGACTTTTTCCAAAGCTACTATGCCCGAGGTGCGCATGTAGATCGATTGGTTTCCGCGCTGATCCGGAGATGGCCAGCTTTCACAGTGGTCGCCTTGAGAAGTGATTTGGCAGTCTCACACGCGGCAAGAATCCTTGCGCACGCTCCAAATGGTGCGATCAAGCAAGGAACTCCCGCTGGCTTCATATCGGCACGTTTTGCGTCTCAAGAACTGAGCAGGATTCTCGCCGAACGCGTTGAATTCGATCTGGGCATCTTGAAGTCCCTTCAGGTCGAAATAGCCGATATTCGAGCCATCGCTGATAATCACGATGTGGTCTCGTATGTCGCAGCGGAAGGGCTATACAGGATTTCCCTTGGCAACATTCAACTTATCATGGAACAGGTCGTCAAGTTCCCAACGCCTAGCGATCTGGATACCAAGCATTTCTCCTCACTGCGTGAAGCCAACTACGGTCCGCTGCTAAAGCATGTCGGCTCCAGTTTCGAGGCCTACGTCCGAGACGTCTTACTGAAACTTGAAAACAACACTGCCGAAGATCCGTCCGCGATCATCGAGGTGCTGGGCCACGATGAGGTAGGTCTCGAGCTTCGTTCGGAGTTCCTCAGTATGCAGACGGCGACTTTCCCGTCGTTCGAAGGGGTTCCGGCCGCGTTTCACTCCTCTCTGGTTAAGGAACAGAAGATCGACAGCACTTGGGAGAATTGCTTGGCGTTTCTCATCAGCGAGGCTTTCAGCCCCGAAGTTCTCACGGCCTATCTTCAGAGTGAAGCAAGCGAGGCTCTCTCTCGGAAGACAATCCCGAACGGCAAAAATGCGTTGGCGCTGCGGAAATTCGTGATTGAGAATGACGCGCTGCCGGATGAAATCTATAGGTTACATGTCCGCCAATTGCCGTTTCCCTTCACGGTTCTGCCGGAGGTTGGGCCGATGAAGATCAGGATATTGATCGAGGAGCGCAGAGCTGTTTTCTCAGTCGACAATTTCGTAAAGCTCGGGGACGATGAGCTTAAGGCTCTATTCATCGAATTGAATTTCGAGGACTACAGGCCCAAGCGAAACGAGTTCTCGATCGACGCCAAAGTCATCGAAAGGTTACTGAATTCCAATCTCGCCGACAGTCAGAAAATGGCAATCATCGGCGATATTGACCCAGACCTTGTTTCAAAAAATCCGCCGCTTGCCACTGCCATCGGTCCTGTCCTCGATCGGTCAAAGATCGTGGCAAAAGATTACGGATCGGATTTCGTTCGCGCAGTCATTCTGAACTCTTACCCGGAATGGCTGCAACTATCGTTGTTCAATAAGATGCACGATGTACTGACCATGGGCGAAGTGCGCGATGTGCTTCGAGGTTTGCCCGTGCCGTACCGCGACATAGCCACCTATGGAAAGTCTCCAAGAATCGACAGAGATCCGATCAATGAGCAATTCGCTTTATGGTTGAATGAGCGGAGGATTATCTCGTCATTCGCGCCAACATTGTTTGGTGACGGTATCCGGATCAGCACTTTCAGAAGGGAGCCCGCGACCGATGAGTAGGCAAACCCGTAAGTGCTCGTCGAGATAGCTAGAAGACGAGCTGAACCGAGCCGCGGGCGATGTTGAACGCCAGTGGATGTTTGGAAGGCCTCGCAAGATTTCAAGGTCCACTTTTCGAGCAGTTAGCTTGTCAGCTGCCAGTCCGCTCCCGGCCCCGCTCCGGTCATCGTGCATACCGGGCTCAATGACCGCAAAGGGTCGAACACCGCCGTTTGAGATCAGCGCCACCGCCACCGTGAACGCTTCCTCTGCTTCAGCATATCTCGTTCACCCCCGCGCATCCTCGCCGCTGGCATCCTCGCCCGACAGGTGATCGCCGACGCGCTGCATCAGCCAGCCCCAGGCTTCCTTTTCGCCCTCGCCCGCGGTTTTTTCGATGGCGATCGAAAGATAGGCGATTTCCGCCTCGATCTTTTCGCGCGGCAGCATGCCGAGCCGGCTGACCAATATGGCCAGTTCCAGCACCGCCGCCTTGGCGCGGTTGAAGCCGGTGAACGGCGCATGCGTTTCCTCCCGCACCACCCGGCAGAAATGGCGAGGTCGCATAGCGTCGTCATCGACACTCTCGACTTCGAGGACCGAATGCGCGAGCGCCGCCTCAAGCCGCGGCACCGCAAACCCGTCAACCGCAACGGTTGGCCAATGTTTGCGGCCGGTCAGGCAACCGGCAAAGATGCGCACGTCGTCGGTGTAATTGGCGATGGCGAACGGCACTTCGGCGAGATTGTCGAGCGTCACCGACGGCCGGAACGGCGCGATGACCCAGCCGTCCTTCTCGGCGATGATGCCGATCGGCGCGATGTGGACGTCGCCGGTCTTGTTGACGGTGGTGATGATCGATTCTCTGATATAGGGCATGGTTTAGCGCTCTTTCTTCGCGCGAAGCGTGTGGCCCGCTTCCGCAAGGCGGGTGCGGTCGGTTTCGGGAGCCGGCGCGGCAACGCCCCATGCGAGCGGCTCGTCCTGCACATAGCGCTTGCCGAGGCGCCACGCGATCTCGGCCTTCATCAGTTCGGCGCCGAGATAGAATGCGTGCGCGCCATCGGCCTCAACGCCAAGCCCGGCAAAGAGTTCGAACGCATCCGTGGCAACCGCATGCCCCTTGCCGTTGAAGACATGGATGCCGTCCTCGGCGGTCATGATGCGGAAATTGGTGTCGCGCACCTCTGCCGCCAATGCATCGATATCCCCGGTCGAGGCCGTGAACGGCTTGCGGTCGTGAACCTGCAGCAGCCCCGGATGGTAACTCCGCGGCAGCGCACCGTCGTTCTTCGCGGCAAACAGGATGCGGCGGGCAATATCGTGCTCCTCGATCGTTCGCAGCGTGTGCGGGCTGACATGCACGGCAAGCACGTTTCGGATCTGAAGTTCCGAGCAGAGCCCGGCCAGAACGGCGGTAACGCCGGAACTGTCGGCATCGGTCAATTCGGTGAGATTGCCGGTGCCCATCAGCAGCTCGACCTCGGACCAGCGGCGGCGCGCCTCGATGAAGCGCCCGAGTGAGGCGGCAAAGCCGAAATGGATCGGGTCGAGCACGGGATCGGCGATGAAGGCGATACCGGCCTTTTGCGCCGCTTCGATGGCCCGTCCGAGCGAATCCAGGTCGCCGGGCGTGGACGGGATCAACACCGGCACGGCCTTGTGGTCGAAGGCCAACGGCAGCGTGTTCTCATCTAGGCTGAGAAGGTAGTCGGCACCGGCGCGTGCGCCGATCGAAAGCTCGTCCGTGCTGGCCGAATCGACACTGACCAGAAACCCCTGTGCCTTCAGTTCAAGCACGGCCTTTTCCAGCAATGGAAACGGCGTTTCCGGCAGGCAGCCGATATCGATGACATCGGCGCCGGCCGCAGCCAGCATCCGTGCCCTCGCCACCAGCGCCTCGACCGACAGCATCGGCGCATCGACGATTTCGGCGAAGATGCGCATGTCGTGACGCGAAAGGTCGGGCGGGACGCCCGCCCGGCCGAGAAAGGCCGGCAGATCGGCGATCTCGTCGGGGCCGCGTACAAAGGGAACGCCGAAATGGCTCGACAGATGCTCGATGTCCCCGCGATAGCGGCCGGGCAGGATGACGCGGTCGGTGCCGCCGGTCAGGGTGAGCCGCCGCTTGATGATGTCTTCGCTCATCAGCGCCGCGACCTTGACGCCGATATCGATGATCTCCCACGCAAATTCGGTTTCGCCCAACCCGGCCAGCAGCCTTTCCAGCCGGACCTTGGCCAAATGACCGGTAAGAAAGGCCAGCCGCTCAGCCATGGCTTGCGAGTTCGGCGTGGCGCCGTCTGACCGAGGCTTCGAGTTCGGCGAGCGACTCGACCACCTCGGTCCGCTCGAAACTCTTCAGCTGGTTGGTATTCTCCAGGTCGATGCTGCGCGGATAGACCTTGACCAGACCGTGCGGCGCCATGGTCTCGAGTTCCGGCGCGGTGTCGCAGGCAAAGACGATGGCTGGCACCCGGCATTTTCCGGCCTGGGCAAAGACGTTGGTGGCGAGCGTGTCGGAAATGCCGTGCACGCATTTGGCGACCGTGTTGGAACTGGCCGGCGCCACCACGACCGTGTGATAGACACCGTGATAGAATTCGCCGACCGGGATCGCGCTCGCCGTCTTGTCGTGCAGCACGCGCGTCGTCTCCGGGAAATCGAGCTTGAGCTTGTACATGCGCAGCACTTCGTTGGCGGCTTTCGACACGAAGACATCGCAATGCTCGAGTTGGTGAATAAGTGCGAAGCTCTCCGTAAAAAAATGACCGGAACCGGTCAGAACCCATGCCCAGCGCGGCGTATGCAGCTTCGCCATCGCCTACCCTGCTTTTCTTGCCGGCCGGATCGGAGCCGCGATCGCGATGCCGGGCAGATCGCCCGACGCGAGCAGCGCCCCGGCCTCGGCGGCATCTTTCGGGCCGGCGAGATGGAAATCGACACCGTTGGGCAGCATGGCGGCGAAGCCGGCGTCGACGATGCCTCTGGCCGTCAGGCCGTCGATAGTGTCGCTGCCGAAGAAAGCGCCGGTTTGCTTGATCAGGAGCAGCGCCTTCGCGCCGAGCTTGCCGGCAAGCCAGGCGGCAAGGGAATCGGAAGTCATGTCCCAGGAAGCCGGAATGTCCGGCGCCGGCAGAGCCAAGGACGACGGTAGCCACACCGGGACCTTCCCTTCATCCAACGCTCGCACCATTTCGTCCAGCGACCGTGCCGGCACCAGCCTTTCATGCCGGTCGAGGATGACCTGGCCGAACTGCTCCATGGCGAGGATCGCCATGGCGTGGGCAGCGGTGTCGGAAAAATCCATGTAAATCTGGCTCTCTCGCACCTGGTCGGCAAACTGCCCGCCGCCAGGCACGATCACGATGGGCAGCCTGGAGCCTGCCAGCGCCGCGATCCAGTTCTCCATTTCCGCCGCACGGGCCGTGCTGCCGCCGAGCTTGACAATGGTTGGCCTGATGACCTCAGGCCTTTGCTGTCGCGGCTGGGAAACAGCGCTTTGGTCTTTTCGGCCGGCAGGGCCGGAGGCAACGCCGCGGCCTGCCGCTTGGCGCTTGCGCTCGATCTCGACGCCGACGCCGCCTGGGCCGAGTTCGAGTTTTTCCACCCTTACCGTGACGCGCACCACACGCGGGTTCTCCAGAATATACGTCGCCACCTGCTCGGCCAGCGCCTCGCTAAGCTGGATATGGCCTCGCGCGACGATGGTGCGAATGCCGTCCATGATGATGTCGTAGGAGAATACATGGCGCATGTCTTCGGGATGATCGGTGACCTGCAGCACGTCGGCGGTCACGTCGAAACGCACCTTTTGTGTATGGCCGTGCTCGAAGCTGTAGGCGCCGATCTGGACCGGCAGGACAAAGTCCCGCACGAAGATCTTGTCCGTGCCCAGTGTCGGGTCGGTGCCGGGCGAATAGCCCCTCGCCGCCAGCAGGCGGTAGTCGACGCTCGACGGGCCGCCGGCCCGGGATTCTTGCGGTACCAATTCGCGGATCTGCGAAACCGCCTCGGCGCTGATCGAACCCGCGCGGCCGGCGTCGCCGCACAGCGCCCCGCGAAAACCGAGAAAATCGGGCGCGAAAGGCAACAGGCGCGGAATGTCGGGGGCTTCCAGCGATCCGCTCAGGCCAACCATCAGACCAAGCGATTTCGCTCGATCGATGAACCCCGGGATACGCTCGGGCGGCAGATGGTCGAGCAGCCGGCCGTCTGCCTTGTTCGCGGTATCGACCAGCGCGCCATGGAAGCGATGTTTGGCAAATATCGGCAAAAGCTCGAAATCCGGCGCCAGATCGGCGAACAGCACGGCGATCAGCTTCGTTCGCGCGGCGAGCGGCGCGAGCGCCTCCGCACAAGCGGCGGCATTTGCCGACGGAAAGAAGCCTATCTTGACGTAATCGACGCCGGTCGCAGCGATCTCTTCGGCCTTGGCGCGGATCGTTTCGGGTTCCATCGGCAGATCGCCGCAGACCGCGCTGACCGGCGCCCGGCCGGCGATGAACGAGGTGGCCTGGCCAATGATTTCGGTGGGTACCGCCCCAAGGGCACCGGCTTTCGGATCCTTGAGGTCTATAATGTCGACGCGGCCTGAGAGCGCGATCTCCGCCTCGTCGACGCCGGTGACGCTGGCCAGCATTCTGGTCATTGGACTTTCTCCGGCATGAGGGACAGGACACTCTCGGGCCCGAATACCGAAATCCGCCCAGTTGCCGTTCCGGCGACAAGGCATGACACTAAAGCAGACGCGATAAGTCCACTTTCGGGGTTTGATAAATTTTGCCGGTCAGCTAAGCTCATCATGGGCACCTTGACTTCGCGCCGGTCCGACAACAATCGGACTTTAGCGCAAGAACGGGTAATTTTATCGATGACGAGCGCGGTGCCGGGCACTCTCGCGGCCTTTTTGTGCTTTTTTTCCCTGAGCGTCAACGTTCCGGGCGCGCTGGCCCAGGAAGCGACGGGCGAGCAACCGACCGCAACGGCCAAGCCGGAAAAAAAGCTAACCGAAATCAAGATAGGCTATTTGCGTGCGTATGCGCCGCAGCTGGCCTTGTCGGTGCTCGACGTCCCGCCGCGCGATGAAGGTGTTGCCGGCGGCAATGTGGCGATTGCCGACAACAACACGACCGGCAGCTTCCTCGGCCAGAAATTCAGCCTCGACGTGACCGAGGTAAAGCCGGACGCGGACGTCGTTCCGGCCTTCCAGGACATGATCGCCAAAGGCGACCGCTACGTGGTCGCGGACCTCTCGGCCAGGCAATTGCTGTCGATCGCCGATCTTGCCCGCGACAACGGCGTGTTGATTTTCAATGCCGGCGCCACCGACGACAGTCTTCGCGAGGAGGAATGCCGCGCCAACATCTTCCACACCATCCCGACGCGCAGCATGCTGGCCGACGGGCTGGCGCAATATCTCATCTGGAAGCAATGGCGGAGCTGGGTGCTGATCTACGGCTCGCACGAGCGCGACCAGCTTTTTGCCGAGGCGCTACGTCGGGCGGCGACGCGCTTCGGCGGCGAGATCGTCGGCGAAAAGGAATTCAAGGACACCGGCACGGCACGGCGGACCGATTCCGGCGTCGTCCAGATCCAGCGGCAGATGCCTGTCTTCACCCAGGACCTGCCGGAGCACGATGTGTTGCTGGTCGCCGACGAAAGCGAGGTGTTCGGCACCTACGTGCCGTTCCGCACCTGGATTCCGCGGCCGGTCGCCGGCACCGCCGGCCTCACCCCGTCGGCTTGGCATCCGGCCAGCGAGCAATGGGGCGGCACCCAGATCCAGAACCGCTTCGCCAAGGCAAACGGCCGCCGCATGGTGTCGAAGGATATGGCGGCATGGACCGCGGTGCGCATCCTCGGCGAGGCGGCGACCCGCACCCAGGGCGCCGACCCGCGGAAGATGGCCGACTTCATCCGCTCCGAGGATTTTTCGATCGCCGCCTTCAAGGGGCAGAAACTGACCTTTCGTAAATGGAACCAGCAGTTGCGGCAGCCGATCTTCCTCGGCGACGGCCGATCGGTCGTCTCGACATCGCCGCAGGAAGGTTTTTTGCACCAGGTGTCGGAGCTCGACACGCTCGGGGTCGATGAGCCGGAAACAAAATGCGTGCTTAAGTAGAGCCAATTGGGAGGGAATTTCAGTGCACAGAGGAGCTTATGCGCTCGCCATTCTGGCGACCGGCTTCATGACCGATCCGGCGTCGGCCTATATGGCCTATGTTTCCAACGAGAAAGACAACACGATGAGCGTCGTCGACACCGCGACGATGCAGGTGGTGAAGACCGTCAATGTCGGGCAGCGTCCGCGCGGCATCACCATCTCGCATGACGGCAAGCACGTCTATCTCTGCGCCAGCGACGATGATTCCATCGAGGTGATCGACACGGCAACCCTGGAGATCGTCGATACCTTGCCTTCCGGGCCCGACCCGGAGCTCTTCGTGCTCTCGCCTGACGGCAAGACGCTCTACGTCGCCAATGAGGACGACAATCTCGTCACCGTTATCGACATAGAGGGCAAGAAGGTGCTGGCCGAGATCCCGGTCGGCGTCGAACCGGAGGGCATGGGCATCAGCCCGGACGGAAAGACCATGGTCAACACGTCGGAAACGACGAACATGGCGCATTTCATCGATACGTCGTCCCACGAGATCACCGACAACGTGCTGGTGGATGCGCGTCCGCGCTTCGTCGAGTTCACGCCCGACGGCAAGCAGGCCTGGGTGAGTGCCGAGATCGGTGGCACGGTTTCGGTGATCGACAATCAAACGCGCGAAGTCGTCCAGAAGATCACTTTCGAGATTGCCGGCCTGAGGGCAGAATCCATCCAGCCGGTAGGTGTGCGCATCACCGCCGACGGCAAGAAAGCCTATGTGGCGCTCGGACCGGCCAACCGCGTCGCGGTGGTCAATACCGAGACATACGAGGTCGAGAAATACGTGCTGGTCGGCCAACGCGTCTGGCAGCTCGCCTTCACCCCGGACCAGAAGACCATCATCTCGACCAACGGTGTGTCGAACGACATCACCTTCATCGACGTGGCGACCGACGAGCCGGTGCAGTCGGTGACCGTCGGCGCGCTGCCGTGGGGCGTCGTCGTCTCGCCTAATTGAATCACCCCCATTGAATCAAACAGGCAGAAAAACAGCAGAAGGGCAGGAAATCATGCGGAAATTTCGGGTAGTCGCTTTCGCGGCGTTGGTGGGCATGGCACTCACGCAGGGCCATGCCTGGGCGCAGGACAACGACGGCGATGACGATGACGCGGCCGCCAGTGCGGCCACCAAGACGGATGCCAGTCCCGGAGCCGAGAAGGCAACCCGGGCCAGCAAGGACGTGCCGGAACTTATCCTCGGCAGCAAGGAAGACCAGTTCACCGCCAACCAGAAGGACTTCCAGCTGATCGCCGGCCAGGGCTATCGTTGGAAGATCACCGCGGCGGGCGGGCTGGAGTACAAATTCCATACCGACCTGTTCCGCAATGTGTGGAACAACCAGATCGTCATCAACGACCTCGAGGTGCACATGAACGGCGCACCCGCATGGCTCGAATTCGACGCTGACGGCACCATCCAGGTCCAGTTTACCACCGTGCGGCCCGGCATCTATACATGGTCGGTGCCCGATCTCGCCGACAAAGGCATGAAGGGCACGATCACCATCAAGTAGGGTCACCGGAAAGCAGGACTGCGCGGGTCCGGTGCGCCAGACTCCCGGTGTGCCAGACTCCCGGTGTGCTAGACTATTGTCGACGACAGGGAGCGAGCCGGCGTGCAGCATGTGAGGACAAGCGGACCAGGAGAGGAGGTGGCGGCGCTCGATGTCGCCGGCGTCAGCCATTCCTATGGTTCGAAGCGGGCGCTCAACGACGTGTCATTCTCAATCGCGCCGGCGACGTTCACCGTTCTTCTCGGCCTCAACGGCGCCGGCAAGACAACTCTGTTCTCGCTGATCAGCCATCTTTACGACACGCGCCGCGGATCGATCCGCATCTTCGGCCACGACGTCAGCCGTGCTTCGGGCGAAGCGCTCCGGCGTGTCGGCATCGTGTTCCAGGCCCGCACGCTCGACCTCGATCTCAGCGTCCACCAGAACCTCTCCTACCATGCCTCGCTGCATGGCATCGGAGGACGCGAGGCCCGGCAGCGCATTGCCGCGCTGCTCGATATTGTCGACATGCCGGGCCGGCAGCATGACAAGGCTCGCAGTCTTTCCGGCGGCCAGATGCGGCGCATCGAGATCGCCAGGGCGCTGCTCCATCGCCCTGCCCTGCTGCTGCTCGACGAGGCGACCGTCGGTCTCGACATCCAATCGCGTGCCGGCATTCTCGCCACCATTCGCAAGCTCGTCGAAACCGAGGGCATTGGCGTGCTGTGGGCGACGCACCTGATCGATGAGGTTGAAGACGGCGACCATGTCGTCGTCTTGCGGCAGGGCGACCTGGTCGCCAAGGGCAAGGTGGCCGATGTCGTCAGGACAAGCGGCGCCGGTTCGATCCGCGACGCCTTTTCGAGGCTCAGCCGCATCGAGGCAGCCGGCGCTGCGGAGATATCGCCATGAGCGCTCCCGCAATGCCCGAAAAAGTCGCAGGCGTCATGCCGGTGAGGTTCGAGAAATTCGGCCTCGGCCACTATCTCATTTGCCTCAAAGGCGTCGTCCTGCGGGAGTGCCTGCGCTTCCTGCACCAGCGCGAGCGCTTCATATCCTCGCTGGTTCGGCCGCTCATCTGGCTGTTCATTTTTGCCGCCGGATTCCGGCAGGTGCTCGGCGTATCGATCATCCCGCCCTACAAGACCTACGTGCTGTACGAGGTCTACATCACGCCGGGCTTGTGCGGCATGATCCTGCTGTTCTCGGGCATGCAGTCTTCGCTGTCGATGGTCTATGACCGCGAGATGGGCAACATGCGCACCCTGCTGGTCAGCCCCTTCCCGCGCTGGTTCCTGCTGGTCTCGAAGATGCTCGCCGGTGTCGCCGTATCGATCGCGCAGGTCTACGCATTCCTGATCGTTGCCTGGTTCTGGGGCGTCAAAGGCCCGCCGCTCGGCTATCTCATGGTGCTGCCGGCGCTGTTCCTGTCGGGCATGATGCTTTGCGCGCTCGGCATGCTTTTGTCCTCGATGATCAAGCAGCTCGAAAACTTCGCCGGCATCATGAACTTCGTCATCTTTCCCGGCTATTTCGCGTCGCCGGCGCTCTATCCCTTGTGGCGCATCCAGGAGGCGAGCCCCCTGCTTTACAAAATCTGCCTCGCCAATCCGTTCACCTATGCGGTCGAACTGATCCGCTTCGCCTTCTACGGCCAGATTGACTGGCTGTCTCTGGGCGTCGTTGCCGGCTGCACACTGCTGTTCCTTGCCGCCGCCATCATCGCCTACGACCCTTCGCGCGGCCTGATAAGCCGGAAACAGGACACGGGAGGAAATACCTGATGGCACGAATGAGCCTTGTTCGCAGCCTGGCTGTGGCTGCCATGCTCGCGCCGAGCATGAACGCCAGGGCGGCGGCGAACAACGATCCGGACTGGCCTTGCATACAGCGCAAGGTGCCGCAGCTCTCGCTCGGCCAGATCTGGAACGGGCCGGAGCTTCCTCCCGCTGCGAAGGACCTGTCGAAGGACCCTGCCGTCTCCGCCCTGGTCGAGGAGGTGGCAGCCCGGCGAATGCCGATTGCCGAAGCCCAAAAGAAGATCAGGGATTTCGCCGCATCGTTGCCGGCCGAGCAGCTTGCGCCGAAAATGGCGATGCTGGTGCAAGGCATGTTCGATCATATGGACACTGAGCGTTCGCACGTGATCTCAGGCATTTCCCGCTACGCCCACAAGCAGCTCGAAATGGCCGCCGCGTTGCGCAAGGAAGCGTCCGACGTCGATGCGCTGCGGGAAAAACCCGATGCAGATCCCGACGAGGTCGAACGGCGAACCGAACAGCTGAAATTCGCAACGCGAATTTTCAACGAACGCGTCCAATCGCTGACTTACGTCTGTGAGGTGCCGACGATCATCGAGCAGCGGCTATATCAACTGTCCAAGGCCGTCTCGGAAACGCTCGCCGCGAAGAAGAATTAGAACCTCATTCGATCTTCGCGGCGGATCTCACGATTCCCGGCCGGGCAGCACGCGCCAGCGCCGCACGAAATAACCGGGATGCGTCTCGATCCACTGGGCCACCAGCGGCTGCGCCTGCATGAAGGCGGTCCCGGGATTCATCGCCAGGCCGTCCACCATCTGTTCGCGTTGTTCACAGGTCTGCGGCATATCCGTCAGGCAGACCATCATAACGAGCGTGTAAAGCATTACCCCTTGTCCCCATCGAATTCCCGAACCCCATGCCCGGGAGGTTTCCGAAATACCGACCAGTCTGCAGGGGTCGCACATACAGATCGCTTACGGGTGGAAAGGACGTGGCCCCTGTTCTTTCGCACTGCAACATAACATATCGCTTATCTAACGCCAACGATCGCCGGGCGTTCTCCACTCCCTTCTCGGGGCTATCTCGCGATCTCTGGCGTTTGGTATGTCGGTCGTTCAGGTCGAGTTCCGCCCGTCCAACGTCATCCCGCTCTGGTCTGCGGATAGAGCTTGCCGAACAGGGGCAGGTACATCGCGCCCTTGCGCATCAGGAAATCGTGGAACGTCGCCATGGCCGGCGAGATCGCGTGATCGCTGCGCATCACCGAAAACCATTGCCGGCGGATCGGCATGCCGACAACGTCGAGGATGACCAGCCGGCCGGCTTCGGTTTCCGCGGCGATGGTGTGGGCAGAGATGAAGGCGATGCCGAGCCCGGCCATCACCGCCTGCTTGATGGTCTCGTTCGAGCCCATCTCGACGCCGAGATCGTCGATGCGGCCGGGCACGTCGCTCAGGAATATTTCCAGCGAGATGCGCGTGCCGGAGCCGGGCTCGCGAATGAGGAAATGCTCTTCGGCGATCCGCTCCTTGGATATCTCGCGTGCCGACGCCAGCGGGTGGTCGGGCGGCGCAATGATGACCAGCGGGTGATCGCCAAACACCGAGGCACGCACCGGGACCTCCTTCGCCGGGCGTCCCATCAGCGCAATGTCGATGTCGTGGTTCTTCAGCCTGTCGATCGTTTCGGCGCGGTTGCCGATGGCAAGCCGCATGTCGATGTCGGGATGCTCCTTCATGAAGCCGGCCATAAGCCGCGGCGCGAAATATTTGGCGGTGGAAACGACGCCGAGCCTCAAGCTGCCGATGCGCACGCCCTTGATCGCATCCATCTTGTCTTCGAGCAGGCGAAGCCGCTCCTCGATCGCCTGCGCCGTCTCGACGAAGGCCAGGCCTGCGGCAGTGGGACGCATGCCGTCCGACGTCCGGTCGAACAAGGCCAGTTGGAACTCCTCCTCCACTTGCCGCAACTGAATTGTCACCGCTGGAGGAGACAGGCCTAACACCTTGGCTGCACTGACGATTTTCCCGTGGCTGATGATTGCTTGGACGGTCTTGAACTGCTTGAGCGTGAGGTTTCTCATATGCCATACTAAAATTTTTTTACTGCGAAAGTAAAGTTATTGAATTTTACTTATCATACACCGTTTGTTTTCATTCCCCAATCCGGCCGATCCGAGGAGATGCGGTTGGATGGGAGGTTACAATGCCAGCGGCAACGCTCGACGCTTTTCTGAATTCCTATCTCGGTCAGCCGGACGAGCTGCGCTCCGCGGTCGTTGCGACTGTCCGCCAGTTGACGCAGGCCGCAACCAAGATCCGCAACACCATCAATCAGGGGGTGCTCGGCACTGCCTTTGCCGGGACCCGCGGCGCCAATGCCGACGGCGACATCCAGAAGGACCTCGACATCTTCGCCGACGACATCTTCCTCGACGCCATGCGCCACGCTCCGGTCGCGCTCTACGCCTCCGAGGAACTGGAGCAGCCGGTCCTGCTCGACAGCAAAGCGCCTCTCGCCATCGCCATCGACCCGCTCGACGGCTCCTCCAACATCGACACCAACGTATCGATTGGAACGATTTTCTCGCTCCTCCCTGCAACTGGCGCGCCGGACGGAAATCCGGCCGCCTCTTTTTTGCAGGCAGGCGTGAACCAGCTGGGCGCCGGCTTCTTCATCTACGGGCCGCAGCTGGCGCTGGTTCTGTCGCTCGGCAGCGGCACGCATGTCTTCGTTCTCTCGACCAGGCTCGGCACCTTCGTCCAGGCCTACGAGAGCCGGATCATCCCGCAGCGCACCCAAGAGTTCGCCATCAACGCCGCCAATTACCGGCATTGGGACGAGGCGGTGCGGCTCTACATCGACGATTGCCTCGAAGGTATCGAAGGCCCAAGAGAGAAGGATTTCAACATGCGCTGGATCGCCTCCCTGGTCGCCGACTGCTACCGCATATTGATGCGCGGCGGTGTATTCCTGTATCCAGGCGACAAGCGCAAGGGTTATCGCCAGGGACGGCTGCGCCTCGTCTATGAGGCCAACCCGATCGCCTATCTCATCGAGCAGGCGGCCGGTGCCGCCACCGATACGATCACCCGCATCCTCGAAATCGAACCCGAGAGCCTGCATCAGCGCGTGCCCGTGGTGTTCGGATCGGCGCGGGAAGTCGCGCGCATCACCCGCTATCACACCGAGCCCAGCGCCATCGGCGAGCGTGCGCCGCTGTTCAGCCGCCGCGGCCTGTTCAGGGCCTGAGCACCATGTCGGCAAAGCACCCCATCATCACCATCACCGGGTCGTCGGGCGCAGGCACCACCTCGGTCAAGCGCATCTTCGATCTGATCTTCCGGCGCGAGAATATCGAAGCCGCCTTCATCGAAGGAGATGCCTTTCACCGCTACGACCGCGCCACGATGAAGACAAAGGTGGCCGAGGAGGAGAAGGCGGGCAATCCGAACTTCACCCACTTCAATGCCGAAGCCAACGAACTCGCGATCCTCGAAGAGGTGTTTGAGGAATATGGCCGCCGGGGAACCGGAAAGACCCGCACCTACATCCATGACGAGGAAGAGGAGAAGCAGTACGGCACGCCGCCGGGACATTTTACCGAATGGCGCGAATTCCCTCCGAGCGACCTGCTCTTCTACGAGGGCCTGCATGGCTGCGTCGTCACCGACAAGATCAACCTCGCCAAGCACGCGGACCTCAGGATCGGTGTGGTGCCGGTCATAAATCTCGAATGGATCCAGAAGATTCATCGCGACCGCGCAACGCGCGGCTATTCCACCGAGGCGGTGATGGACGTGATCCTGCGCCGCATGCCGGACTATGTCCGCTACATCGTCCCGCAATTCTCGCAGACCGCCATCAACTTCCAGCGCGTGCCGATCGTCGACACGTCCAACCCATTCATCGCGCGCTGGATTCCGACGCCTGACGAATCGATGCTGGTCATCCGCTTCGCCAATCCCCGCGGCATCGATTTCCCCTACCTGCTCTCGATGATCCACGACTCGTTCATGTCGCGACCGAATTCCATAGTGGTGCCAGGCAACAAGCTCGACCTTGCCATGCAGCTGATCCTGACGCCGCTCATCCTGCAATTGATCGAACGCAAGAACCGTGTGTCGTGAGGAGGACGCCATGAACAGCCAAGCAGCAGCATTGAAGCCCGTCGCCGCCGTCTCGGAGCGCGACATGGCGAACGCCATTCGCGCACTGGCGATGGACAGCGTCCAAAAGGCCAATTCCGGCCATCCGGGCATGCCGATGGGCATGGCCGATGTCGCGACGGTGCTGTTCAGCCGCTTCATCAACATCGATCCGTCGGCGCCCAACTGGCCCGATCGCGACCGCTTCGTGCTTTCGGCCGGGCACGGCTCGATGCTGCAATATGCGCTGCACTACCTGCTCGGCTTTGAAGACATGCCGATCGAGGAATTGCAGCGGTTTCGCCAGCTGGGCAGCCGCACCGCCGGACATCCCGAATATGGCCATGCGCTCGGCATCGAGACGACGACCGGCCCGCTCGGACAAGGCATCTCGACCGCCGTCGGCATGGCGCTGGCGGAGCGTATGCTTGCTGCCCGCCATGGCGCCGATCTCGTCGACCACTATACCTACGTGATCGCCGGCGATGGCTGCCTGCAGGAAGGCATCAGCCATGAGGCGATCGACCTTGCCGGTCACCTGAAGCTCTCCCGGCTGATCGTCTTCTGGGACGACAATGCGATCTCGATCGACGGACCGACGTCGCTGTCGACATCGATGGACCAGCCGGCACGGTTCAAAGCCGCTGGATGGCACGTCCAATCGGTGGACGGCCACGATATGGAAGCCGTCGCTGCGGCAATCGAAGCAGCGCAGCAGTCGAGTCAACCATCTCTGATCGCCTGCCGCACAGTGATCGGCAAGGGCGCGCCCAATCTGGGCGGCTCGGAGAAGACGCATGGCGCGCCACTGGGCGATGCGGAGATCGCCGCGACGCGCGAGAACATCGGCTGGACCTACGCGCCGTTCGAGGTGCCGGACGACATCCTTTTCACCTGGCGCGAAATTGCCGAGCGCGGGCAAGCGGCGCGGCGCGCCTGGGAGCAGCGGCTTGCCGCCTCGCCGCGGCGCGAGGCCTTCGAGAGCGCGATCGCCGGCAACCTGCCCGACGCGGTCTTCGAAGCGCTCGGCGCTTTCCGCAAGGAGCATGCCGAGAAGGCGACCAAGGTTGCCACGCGAAAAGCCTCCGAAATGGCGCTCGGCGCAATCAACGCCGCAACCGACCTGACCGTCGGTGGCTCCGCCGATCTGACGCATTCGAACCTGACGATCACCAAGGGCATGGATCGCATAGCGCCTGATGACTATGCCGGCCGCTACATCCACTACGGCATCCGCGAGCACGGCATGGCCGCGGCCATGAATGGCATCGCACTGCATGGCGGCTTCGTGCCTTATGGTGGCACGTTCCTGTGCTTTGCCGACTATGCGCGCGGCGCGATGCGGCTCTCGGCGCTGATGGGCCAGCGCGTCGTCTATGTGATGACGCATGATTCCATCGGTCTCGGCGAGGACGGCCCGACCCACCAGCCTATCGAGCATCTGGCGATGCTGCGGGCGACGCCGAACCTCAACGTCTTTCGTCCGGCCGACATCATCGAAACGGCGGAGTGCTGGGAACTGGCGCTGAAGAGCAAGAACCGGCCGAGCGTGCTGGTGCTCTCGCGCCAGAACCTGCCGATGCTGCGCCAAGCACACAGCGACGAGCCACACAGCGATGAGGACCGGTCGAGCCAGGGCGCCTACATCCTGCGCGAGCCGGCCGAGCACCGCGCCGTGACGCTGATCGCCACCGGCTCGGAGGTCGAGATCGCCGTTGCCGCCGCCGAACGGCTGGAGACCGAGCACGGCATCGCCGCCGCGGTCGTCTCGATGCCGTGCTGGGAGCTTTTCGAGGAACAGGATGCGGACTACCGGAAGTCCGTCCTCGGCTCGGCGCCGCGCATTGCCGTCGAAGCCGCGGCGCGGCTCGGCTGGGATCGCTGGATCGGCGACACCGGCGCTTTCGTCGGCATGGCCGGTTTTGGCGCCAGCGCCCCTGCCCCGGATCTTTACCGGCATTTCGACATCACGCCCGAAGCCGTCGCCGCAGCGGCGCTGAAGCTCATCATCTAGCCCAACTTCCGCAGCTAAGAGGACCCGACAATGGCCCGCATCACCCTTCGCCAGCTTCTCGACCATGCCGCCGAGCACGGCTACGGCGTTCCGGCATTCAACATCAACAACATGGAACAAGGCCTTGCCATCATGGAGGCGGCCAAGGCCTGCGACGCGCCGGTCATCATCCAGGCCTCACGCGGCGCTCGCTCCTATGCCAACGACGTCATGCTGGCCAAGATGATGGAGGCGTTGACCGAAATGCATCCGGCCATTCCGCTATGCATCCATCAGGATCACGGCAACAACGAAGCCACCTGCCTTTCGGCGATCCGCCACGGCTTCACCTCGGTGATGATGGACGGGTCATTGATGGCGGATGCCAAGACGCCGGCGAGCTACGACTACAACGTCGCCATCACCGAACGTGTCGCCCGCATGGCGCATTGGGTCGGCGCTTCCGTCGAAGGCGAGCTCGGCGTGCTCGGCTCGCTGGAAACCGGCCAGGGCGAGGCCGAGGACGGCCATGGCGCCGAAGGCGCGCTTTCCCACGACCAGCTTTTGACCGATCCCGATCAGGCGGTCGACTTCGTCACCGCCACCCAGGTCGACGCGCTGGCGATTGCCTGCGGCACCTCGCACGGCGCCTACAAATTCAGCCGCAAGCCCGACGGCGGCATCCTCGCCATGCAGGTGATCGAGGCGATCCACGAAAAGCTGCCCAACACGCATCTGGTCATGCATGGCTCTTCCTCCGTGCCGCAGGAACTGCAGGACATCATCAACAAATATGGCGGCGAGATGCCCCAGACGTTTGGCGTTCCGGTCGAGGAGATCGAGCGCGGCATCCGCTACGGCGTGCGCAAGGTCAACATCGACACCGATTGTCGCATGGCCATGGCCGGGCAGTTCCGCCGCGTCGCGACGGAGGATCCGCGCGAGTTCGATCCGCGCAAATTCCTGAAACCCGCCATGGACGCCTTGCGCGACCTTTGCCGCGATCGCTTCGAACGCTTCGGCACCGCGGGCAACGCCTCGAAGATCAGGGTAATCGCCATGGACGAGATGGCGAAACGTTACGCCGCGGGAAAGCTCGACCCGCAAATCGCAACCGCGAAAGCCGCCTGAGCGGCAACCAGGAGACCTGTCATGAACAAGATCGACATGCCGTCAGCGGGCACGCTCAAGGAAGGCAGCGAACGCTACAAGTCGGGCGTCATCCCCTACAAGAAGATGGGCTATTGGGAGCCGGACTACCGGCCCAAGGAGACCGACCTGATCGCCATGTTTCGGATCACGCCGCAGCCCGGCGTCGACCACGAGGAGGCGGCCGCCGCCATCGCCGGTGAATCCTCGACCGCGACATGGACCGTGGTGTGGACCGACAGGCTGACCGCCTGCGAGCTCTACCGCGCCAAGGCGTTCAAATCCGAGCCGGTGCCGAACACAGGTCCCGGCACCAAGACCGAGCAGCAGTACTTCGCCTACATCGCCTACGACCTCGACCTGTTCGAGCCGGGCTCGATCGCCAACCTGACGGCATCGATCATCGGCAACGTGTTCGGCTTCAAGGCGGTCAAGGCCTTGCGGCTCGAGGACATGCGCGTTCCCGTGGCCTACCTCAAAACCTTCCAGGGCCCGGCGACCGGCATCGTGGTGGAACGCGAGCGGCTCGACAAGTTCGGCCGGCCGCTGCTCGGCGCGACGACGAAGCCGAAGCTTGGCCTGTCAGGCCGCAATTACGGCCGCGTCGTCTACGAGGCGCTGAAGGGTGGCCTCGACTTCGTCAAGGACGACGAGAACATCAACTCGCAGCCCTTCATGCACTGGCGCGACCGCTTCCTCTACTGCATGGAGGCTGTGAACAAGGCGTCCGCCGCCACCGGCGAAGTCAAGGGCCATTATCTCAACGTCACCGCCGGCACGATGGAGGAGATGTACGAGCGCGCCGAATTCGCAAAACAGCTTGGCTCCTGCATCGTCATGATCGACCTCGTCATTGGCTACACGGCGATCCAGTCAATGGCCAAATGGGCACGCCGCAACGACATGATCCTGCACCTGCACCGCGCCGGCAACTCGACCTATTCACGCCAGAAGAACCACGGCATGAATTTTCGTGTCATCTGCAAATGGATGCGGATGGCCGGCGTCGATCACATCCATGCCGGCACGGTGGTCGGCAAGCTGGAAGGCGACCCGCTGATGATCAAGGGTTTTTATGACACGCTGCGCGAGGAGCGCACGCCGCAGAACCTCGAAACCGGGCTGTTCTTCGATCAGGACTGGGCCTCGCTCAACAAGGTGATGCCCGTCGCCTCGGGCGGCATCCATGCCGGCCAGATGCACCAGTTGATCCATTATCTCGGCGAGGACGTCATTCTGCAGTTCGGCGGCGGCACGATCGGCCATCCAGACGGCATCCAGGCCGGTGCGACGGCCAATCGCGTCGCGTTGGAGGCGATGATCCTCGCCCGCAACGAGGGCCGCGACTATCTGCGCGAAGGGACCAAAATCCTCGAACAGGCGGCCAGATGGTGCACGCCGCTGAAGGCGGCCCTGGAGACCTGGAAGGACGTCACTTTCAACTACGAATCGACCGACACGGCCGACTTCGTGCCAACCGCAACGCCCAGCTTCTAGACGAAAGGAACCGTCGCCATGATGACCAATCCGGGAAACAAGGTCACGCAGGGACAGTTTTCGTTCCTGCCCGACCTGACCGATGAGCAGATTTCGGCGCAGATCAAATACGCGCTGAAAAACCACTGGGCGGTCAGCGTCGAGTACACGGACGATCCGCATCCGCGAAACACCTATTGGGAAATGTACGGCAACCCGATGTTCGACCTGAAGGACCCGGCGGGCATCCTGCTTGAAATCAACAATTGCCGGAAAGCCATGGCCAACATGTATGTCCGGGTCACCGCCTTCGATTCGACCAAGGGCTGGGAAGCGCCGCGCATGTCGTTCATCGTCAACCGTCCGCCCAGCGAACCCGGGTTCCGGCTGCTGCGCCAGGAGCGCGACGGCCGCAGCCAGGGCTATTCGATCGTGCCTTATGCGACCGACAGGCCCGAAGGCGAGCGGAGCTAGGCGAAACCATGCTGGACGCGATAGCAAAGGGCGCTGCCGCGCAGGACGAATCGGTCGATCTGCAGGCCGAGTTCGAGGCGTCCAACATCGACGAGGTGATGGACAAGCTCGACCGCGAGCTCGTTGGCTTGAAGCCGATCAAGACCCGCATCCGCGAGATCGCGGCGCTGCTCCTGGTCGACCGGCTTCGCCGCAAGTTCGGGCTGACCTCGGGCGCGCCGACGCTGCACATGAACTTTACGGGAAATCCCGGCACCGGAAAGACCACCGTGGCGCTGAGGATGGCCGAAATCCTGCATCGTCTCGGCTATGTCCGCGAAGGCCACATGGTCGCGGTGACGCGAGACGATCTCGTCGGCCAGTATGTGGGCCACACCGCGCCCAAGACCCGCGAGGTGATCAAGCGCGCCATGGGCGGGGTGCTTTTCATCGACGAGGCCTACTATCTCTACAAGCCCGAGAACGAACGCGACTACGGCCAGGAATCGATCGAAATCCTGCTGCAATGCATGGAAAACAACCGTGACGATCTGGTTGTGATTCTTGCCGGCTACAAGAACAAGATGGACCGCTTCTTCGACAGCAATCCCGGCATGCGCTCGCGCATCGCCCACCACCTCGATTTTCCCGACTACGGCGTCGGCGAGCTCAAATCGATCGCCGAGATCATGCTGGCGGAACAGAATTACCGTCTCAGCGAAGCGGCGGCCAAGGCGCTCGAAGAGTATCTCCCGATCCGCATGCGGCTGCCGCATTTCTCCAACGCCCGCTCGGTCCGCAATGGGCTCGACCGGGCGCGGCTTCGCCAGGCCAACCGGCTTTTCGCGTCGCGCGACCGGGCGTTGACGAAGACCGACCTTATCACCATTGAGGAATCCGATATTCGCGGCAGCCGCGTGTTCGCGGAAGGTAAGCTCGAAGGCGAACCGGAGACGAAGGCGCGCTGACAAGACGACGCCGGTTGGTGTGCAGCGACCGGAAACGGAAGACAGAATGGGAGCCGACGACCATGGGTACTAAGACAATCATCGCGCCCTCGGTGCTTTCTGCGGACTTCTCGCGGCTCGGCGACGAGGTCGAAACGGTCGTCCGGGCGGGCGCCGACTGGATCCATCTCGACGTGATGGATGGCCATTTCGTGCCCAACATCACCTTCGGTCCGCCGGTGATCAAGGCGATCCGTGACCGAACGGACAAGATCTTCGACTGCCACCTGATGATCGCGCCGGCCGACGCCTATCTCGCCGCCTTCGCCGATGCCGGCTGCGACATCATCACCGTGCACGCCGAGGCCGGGCCGCATCTAGACCGTTCGCTGCAGGCAATCAGGAATCTCGGCAAGAAGGCCGGCGTGTCGCTGAACCCGTCGACGCCGGAAAGCGTCATCGAATATGTGCTCGACCGGCTCGATCTGGTGCTTCTGATGACCGTCAACCCGGGCTTCGGCGGCCAGGCTTTCATTCCGGCGGTCGTCGACAAGGTCAGGCGGGTCAAGGCGCTGATCGGCAACCGCCCGATCGACATCGAGATCGACGGCGGCGTCACGCCCGAGACTGCTCCGCTGGTCACCGCGGCCGGCGCCAATGTGCTGGTCGCGGGCTCGGCCATTTTCAAGGGCGGCACCGAGGCTGCCTATCGCGCCAATATCGACGCCATCAGGCAGGCGGCCGACGGGGCGATCCGGAAAGCTGCGTAAACCGTCACATCGGAGGGCAAATATGGCGGCAATCCCACCTGTCTGCGATTTCGGCTGGCAAGCCATCGATGCCGTTTTGCCCGGCGTCGACGGCAAATCGCATTCGATCTTCAGCCACGCCGGTCCGAACGGGCTGGTGGTGGCCTTCATCTGCAACCACTGCCCCTATGTGAAGGCTGTGATTTCACGCATCGTCCGCGACGCCAACGACCTCAAGGCGCAAGGCATCGGCTTTGTCGCGATCAACGCCAACGATGCCGACGCCTACCCCGATGATTCCTTCGACAACATGAAGCTTTTCGCCAGGACGAACGGCTTCACTTTCCCCTACCTCCACGACGAGCGCCAGACGGTGGCGCGTGCCTATGGAGCCGTTTGCACTCCGGATTTCTTCGGGCTCAACAGCGACTTGACGCTGCAATATCGCGGCCGGCTGGACGCGGCGCGGCGCGACGCCGGACCGCCCGGGCTGAGACGCGACCTGTTCGAGGCGATGAAGCAAATTGCCCGAACCGGCGACGGACCGCTCGACCAGATCGCTTCGATCGGCTGCTCGATCAAGTGGAAGGACGCCGCATGAACGTCGGCATGGGCAGGCCGTTTCGATCGCCGAAGGCAATCCTGTTCGATCTCGACGGCACGCTGGTCGATTCGGCGCCTGATATAACGGCCGCAGTCAACGAGTTGCTGGCCGGCCGCGATCTGCCGCCGCTGCGCCTGGAGCAGGTCAAGGCCATGATCGGCGGCGGCGTCAGGAAACTGATCGAGCGAGCCTTCGCGGCTTCCGGCACGCCGCTTCTCGGCAGCGCGCTCGATGAGGCCAACCGCGCCATGGCGCCGATCTACCGCAGACATCTGACCGGCCTGACAAGGCTGATGCCTGGCGTCAGGGAGGTTCTCACGCACTTCCACTTGAGTGGAATAGCCATGGGCGTGGTGACCAACAAGCCGCAGTTGGCGGCCCGCGAAATCCTGCTGCATTTTGGGCTGACGGACTATCTCGGCGCGATCGTCGGCGGAGATGCGGTGACATCCTTGAAACCGGCGCCCGACGCTCTGCTGCTGGCGCTCGACCAGCTTCAGGTCGAGCCTCGTGACACGCTGATGGTCGGAGACAGCAGCGCCGACGTGGCCGCCGCGCGCGCCGCCGGCATGCCCGTCATTCTGCTGCGTGGCGGCTACACCCAAATTGCCGTTGAAGAGCTTGGCGCCGACCTCGTTTGCGACGGTCTGCTCGACCTGCCGTCCGCCATGCAGAGGCTGCAAGACGCCGCTTGACCAGCGGCGCCAACCACAGGGTGGGCGCCGGCCGAACGCAGTTTCGAACGGCCGGCGAAGTCGCGTTACTTCCAGCGGAAAAACCGGGTTATTTCCTAACGGAAAAACCGGGTTATTTGGAGAATTGCTTCAGATAGGCGATGACGTTGGCAAGATCCTCGTCCTTCTTGAGGCCGGGAAACGCCATCTTTGTGCCTTTGATCATGGCCTTGGGATCGCGAAGATAGGTCGTCAGCGTGGCTTCATCCCATTTGACGCCGGATCCACCCGCCTCGGTCATGGGTTTGGAATATTTGAACCCCGGATGCGTGCCGGCCGTCCGGCCGATAACACCGCTCAACGACGGACCGATCTTGTTCTTGTCCTCGTCGACGACGTGGCAGGCCTTGCATTTGGCGAAGACCTTCTCACCCGCGGCGGCATCCTGCGCCTGAGATTGGTTCGTGATAGCAGTCGCAACGGACACGACGGCGAAAAATGCGATTGCACGCATGGCATTTCCTCATTGATCGTCAAGGTGCCCTGGACGATTTGCGCAGGCCGTTGTTTTGATCATCGGCATGCGTCGTTTTATGGCAGAGCGAAAACTTCTCCCCTTGTGGAGTTGCAACGCCTGCATCTTGGAAGCTACCCGGCAGACGAGGGATGTCAACCATACTGAAGTTCAGGGCAATCGCTTCAGACCAATTGCCGATCGTGGCGCGGTCAGCGAAGCTGCCTATCTCCCCCGCAAGGTGGGAGATTGGACGCCGCTTCGGCTTTCGCCAACCACCAACGCTGGAAGACTGGGCAAGAGGAGTGCAACCTGAAGCGATTGCCCTCGTATTTTCATTGCTTTGTGACGGCAGCTATGCTAGGAATTTATTCATGGTGCTGATTTGCGCCAACGACCCGCCGCCGAGGCGGGTTTTTTTGTTTCAGGCTTCGGCGCCCCGTCCATTCGCCTTTATTGACGGCCATTGGGCGAACGCGTAGCCTAAAACCATTCCGGTTTTCCATGGGCACCTCGGGACTCCGGCAGTTGGCGATTTTGTCCAGGCTCGCAGATCGAGCCGGATCTCGCCGAAGCGGGCGTCTTCAAGCGCGCAAGAGGTGCTGAATGGATATGGTCGACCTCATACTAACGGTTTGCCTGATTGCCAATCCGGGCAACTGCCGAGACGAACATCTCTATTTCGAGAGCCGTGGCTCTCTGTTCCAATGTATGATGCTGGCGCCCAGCGAAATCGCGAAATGGTCGCAGGAACACCCGACCCTCAAGGTCAAGCGCTGGAAATGCGCTTCGCCGAGCAAGGACCGTGCGATCTGATCGGCGCCCGGCTTATCCTGGCCCGGGAGGAGGCATCATGATGATTTCGCGTCGAGGAACGCTCCGTCTGGCAGCTCTTGGAACAGCCGCGGCGCTTGTCTCAAGGCCCTCCTTCGCCACGACCCCCTCCTTCGCCATGGGCAAGGTTCGCATCGGCGTGCTGAAGTTCGGCACCGTGAGCTGGGCGCTTGACACCATGAAGCAGCACAAGTTCGATGCAGCCAACGGCATCGATGTGGAGATCGTCGATTTCGCCGGCGAGGATGCAACCAACGTCGCGATTCTGGCCGGCGCGATCGACATGATCGTCTCCGACTGGTTGTGGGTCTCGCGCCAGCGCTCGGAAGGCGTCGACCTCACATTGGTCCCCTATTCGACTGCCGTCGGCGCGATCATGGTGAAGGAGCAATCGCCGATCCGGACGATCACCGATCTCAAGGGAAAAAAGATCGGCGTCGCCGGCGGGCCTCTCGATAAAAGCTGGCTGCTGATCCAGGCACTGGCCAGACGCGATCACGGCCTCGACCTGCCGGCAACCAGCGACATCGTCTTTGGCGCGCCGCCGCTGATTTCGGAAAAGGCGATGCAAGTCGAGCTCGATGCGGTGCTCAATTTCTGGCATTTTTGCGCCCGGCTCGAGGCCAATGGCTTTCGTCGGCTGATCGGCGCGGATGATGCGGCGAAAGCGCTCGGGGCCTCGGGCGCCGTGTCAGCGCTCGGCTATGTCTTTCATGACAAATGGGCGAGCGAAAATCTGGCCACCGCCCGGGGCTTCATCAAGGCCTCTGCGCAGTCCAAGGACTTGCTGGCCAGATCCGACGATGAGTGGCTGCGCCTTGCGCCGATTATCCGCGCGCAAGGCAAGGAATTGGCCAAACTGCGTGACCGCTATCGCGAAGGCATTCCCAGACGCCCCGTCGCCGAGGATGCGGCCGACGCAGGCAAGCTCTACCGCGTGCTGGCCGAGATCGGCGGCGAAAAGCTGGTCGGCCGCGCGCCCGAAATGGCGCCCGGC
The DNA here is from genome assembly GCF_003997065.1 of Mesorhizobium sp. M6A.T.Ce.TU.016.01.1.1. Lineage (NCBI taxonomy): Bacteria > Pseudomonadati > Pseudomonadota > Alphaproteobacteria > Hyphomicrobiales > Phyllobacteriaceae > Mesorhizobium > Mesorhizobium sp. M6A.T.Ce.TU.016.01.1.1. The sequence continues at coordinate 128,029 of NZ_RZTJ01000008.1, forward strand.
ACGTTCTGGCAGGAACCCCTGAAATGACCGCACCCGACACTGGCGATCGCACGCCTGGTGCTGCGGCCGGCAGCCAATCCAGCCTTGCAACGGCGTTGACACCCATGCTGACGGTCGCGGTCTCGCTGCTCGGGCTTTGCCTGCTGTGGGGTTTTGCGGCAAATGCCTGGCCGAGCCGTGCCTTTCCAGGGCCGGGACAGGTCTGGCAGGTGCTGCTCGCAGAAGCGGCGAGCGGCGACCTTTTCTACCATCTCGGCGCGACACTCGGCCGGGTTGCCGCGGCATACGTCATCGCCATGGTCGTCGGCTCGGTCATCGGCGTTCTCCTCGGCAGCTACCGCAGCGCAGACCGATTCTTCAGTCCCTGGGTGATCCTGTTTCTCAACATTCCCGCGCTGGTGGTCATCGTGCTCGCCTATATCTGGTTCGGCCTCAACGAAGCGGCGGCGATTGGCGCGGTTTCCGTCAACAAGATCCCGAATGTGGTGGTGACGATGCGCGAAGGCGCCAGGGCGCTTGACCCGAACTACGCCGAAATGGCCGCTGTCTACCGCTTCGGTCTTCTCGACCGCATCCGCCATGTCCTGCTGCCGCAGTTGCAGCCCTATCTTGCCGCCGCCTCACGATCCGGCATCGCCCTTATCTGGAAGATCGTCCTGGTGGTCGAACTGCTCGGCCGCTCCAATGGCGTCGGCTTCCAGATCTATCTCTATTTCCAGCTCTTCGACGTCGCCGCCATTCTTGCCTACACGCTGGCTTTCGTGGCGGTGATGCTTGTCATCGAACTTCTTGTGGTGCAGCCCGTTGAACGACATGCAACCCGTTGGCGCCGTCGTCCCGCTTAGGGTCGATATCGCCGAAAAGACCTTCAGGTCCGCGCAAGGCGTCTCGATCACAGCGCTCCAGGACCTTTCCTTCGAGGTCCGGCAAGGCGAATTCGCCTGCTTGCTGGGGCCGTCGGGCTGCGGCAAGACCACGACGCTGCGCATCCTGCTTGGATTGGACAAAGACTTTTCCGGCTCCTTCCAACTGCCTGAAGGCGGCTCCAACCGGATTGCCGCCGTATTCCAGGAGCCGATCTTGCTGCCGTGGCGGACAGTGGAGCAGAATGTCAGGCTGGCGCTGCCGAAAAGCCTGAGAACGAAGGATCTCGACGGGCTGTTCGACACGCTCGGCCTCGCCGGCATGCGCTCGCTCTATCCGGCGGAGCTTTCGCTTGGCCTTGCGCGCCGGGCCGCCCTTGCCAGGGCCTTCGCCACCGAACCGGCGGTGCTTTTCCTGGACGAACCCTTTGCCTCGCTCGACGAACGGACCGCCGAGCGGCTTCGGCACCTGCTTTTGACCGTGTGGTCGGCGCGGCCTACGACCGCCCTGATGGTCACGCACAATCTCCGCGAGGCCCTGATGCTGTCGGATCGCATCATCGTGCTTGCGCAGCGGCCAGCCCATGTGCTCGGCATGTTCGACGTAAGGCTGCCGCGGCACTATCGCAATCCACAGGTGATGAGCGACCTTTTGCGGTCGTTCCACCAAAAATTTCCGGGCGTGGCCTGATCGCCTTGCAGCTCGAATGCATATCGGGGGAAGCCATGCCGATCGACAGGGTACGACGCAAACTTGTGAGCGGCTTCGCCTGCACCGCAGTCAGTGCCGCGATGCTGCCCTGTTGCCTCGGGCGGGCTGCTCTCGCCGCCGGCGGCCTTGAATTCAAGCTCAGTAAAGTCTCCGACGGCGTCTTCGCGTTCCAGGGCGTGGATGAATTGATGAACGCCGGCAACCAGGGTGCGATCTCGAACCTGGGCGTCGTCGTCGGCACCGATGCCGTTGCCGTCATCGACAGCGGCGGCAGCCTGGTCGAGGCGAACGCCCTCATCGCCGCGATCGGCAAGATAAGCACCAAGCCGGTTCGCTACCTGATCAACACCCACATGCACCCCGACCACATCTTCGGCAACGCGGCATTCCTGGAGATCGGCGCGACCATCGTCGGCCATCACAATCTGCCGCGCGCGCTCGAGGCGCGCGGCGCGTTCTACCTGCAAAGCTTTCGCCAACAGATCGGCGACGCGCTCATGAAAGGGGTCGAGATCATACCGCCGACGATGCTGGTCGATGATCGCCTGCAGCTCGACCTCGGTGGGCGCATGCTCGAATTGCGGGCGTGGAAGGCGGCTCACACCGACAATGACCTCACCGTCTTCGACAGCGCGACCCGCACCCTGTTTGCCGGCGATCTCGTTTTCGTCGGTTCCTTGCCGACGCTCGACGGATCGCTGCTCGGCTGGCTCCGTCAGATGGATGCGCTCGCCGCGATCGGCGCCGCGCGCGTCGTGCCGGGTCATGGCCCGGTGCCGGCCGACTGGCCGGAGGCGCTGACGGCGGAGCAGCGCTATTTCGAGGTTCTGGCGGGCGACATTCGCAAGGCGATCGCCGACGGCATACCGCTCAGCGAGGCAGTCAAGACCGCCGGCGCAAGCGAACGGGGCAATTGGCATCTGTTCGACGACTATAACGAGCGCAATGCAACGGCCGCCTTTGCCGAACTCGAATGGGAATAGCCCGCACGACAAGCGCTGGACGTGGACGAGGTCGATCGATTTGCCAACGCATCGTCAAGGGCTTATCCTCGACATCAGCCTGGGCACCACCTCTCTGAAATTGGTGGAGGCATCGAAATGCAGAACCACGCTTACCGGCGCCGGCAGCTCGCCTTGCCGTTCGCAGCCATCTTCGCCGCGATCATACTGGCCGTCGGCACGCTCGTTGGTTCCTCCGGAGTCGCCAACGCGCAGCAAACAACCGCATCTTCGGACAGAATCTGGCAGGATCTAAAAGGCGACGTGTTCGGCAATCGGGCAATTCTGGTCGATAGCGGCGTCGTCAGGATCGAGGCGCCGAAGCGGGCGCAGGATGCCGCCATCGTGCCCGTCGACATCTATATCGACCTCGCCAAGGCGCCCGACGGCATCAAATCCGTCACCTTGATCATCGATGTCAATCCGGCGCCGGTGGCGGCGACGTTCCAGATCGGCAAGGACGCCGGCGTGACGCATCTGTCGACGCGCGTGCGCGTCAACGACTATTCCTATCTCCGTGCCATAGCAGAGACGCAGGGCGGCGAGCTTCACATGGCTCAGACCTTCGTCAAGGCGTCAGGCGGATGCTCGGCCCCGGCGGTCAAGAACCAGGACGAGGCGCTGGCGACGATGGGGCAGATGAAGCTGCGCCAATTCCCGCCTCAAGAGACGATGACAAAGGCACAGGAATTGCAGTTGATGATCCGGCACCCGAACAATTCGGGCCTGCAGCGCAATCCGCTGACCCAGTATTTCATCCCCGCGCATTTTGTTCAGAAACTATCGATCTCGCAGGCAGACCGGCCGATTCTCTCGATGGAAGGTGGAATATCGATTTCGGAAGATCCCAATTTCCGAATCGATTTCACGGCGCACGGCAATGGCCAAATCCAGGTCGAAGCGATCGATACGGATGGCAAGGTATTTCGCAATCAATGGCCACTGGAGGCTACGGGGCTCTGAAGCCGCGTGCGCAACGCGTTTGTTTAAAAGCAGCGCACGTCGGCTTCCGCCTGCGCGCGCTTCAGTTCCGTGCTCGCGGCTTTTGCCGGCGCGCTTTCGCGAAACAGTCCCGAACGCTCCCCTGTCGTCAGGGACATGCTCTTGAAGGTCTCGGCCCTTTCATAATCCTCGAACGGAAGGATCGAGGCGATGACGTCGATCGAGCAGGAACAGCTCTCCAGCGCCCGACGTGTCTGGCCATTCGTCTGCATGCAGCCGAGCACATAGTCGACAACCGTCACCGTCGGATAATCGCCGGCGGCGCCGGCCGGATTGGCGAAGGCCAGGGCCGATGTAAGCAACAGCGGCAAGGTCGAAAAGCCGACATATCTGAGCATGGGGAACCCTCCGTTTGGCCCGGACGTGACAGATCGAGCCCGATGGATCGAGACGGATCACAGCACCAGTTGGCCTCGTGCCACCACGCCAGTCAAGTTCTCATGCAGGCCGTATAGTACCAAAGGAGCAGGGCCGTGCCGGCCGGCAAAAGGCCTCCTCGACGACACGATCACCCCCTCCGAATCCCGGTGCCGACCTTCATTTCATGTCTCCTCCACTATCGGCACCCCGAGCGACACGCGCATACTTAATTTCACACGATCCAATGAATATTCATAAATAAAACTTAATACATTCCGTCCAAAAAATACGCAAAATTGGGTAACTTATATAAATCCAGCCTCATTCACAGTCGATCAATAGCTTTCTGTATGAGTTTTTTCATATCTATTTCTCTATATTGCAGTGCAACATAGACGGAAGTGATTTTTCTTGCCTTCCGCTTGGGGATGACATAGCTTCATCCTGTTTCCGGCTTCAAGGGCGTCACCGTCATTAGGGAGCGGCGACAGTCTTTCGTAGGCCAAGTGGGATGGGCAGTAACGGTGCCCTCTGCTCATTCGGCTTAGGTCGTGACACGCTGCCGGAAATACTTCCCCCACATGAATCGCTTGGGCAAGCCCTCGTGGGCTCAACGGACGATTCGTCATTGTGAACCCTGGGAGGACTTTGATGCGTGTATTTGCGAAAACTGCCTACCTACTAACGACCGCGGCGCTCATGTCGTTCGGCGCGGTCCACATGACGTCGGCCAATGAAGAACTAATGAAAATGGCCGAAAACCCCAAGGACTGGGTGATGCAGACGGGTGACTACGCCAACACCCGCTTTTCCAAACTTAACCAGATCACCAAGGACAACGTGAAGAACCTGCAGGTCAAGTGGAGCTTCTCCACTGGCGTGCTGCGCGGCCATGAAGGCGGGCCGCTGATTATCGGCGATGTGATGTATGTCCACGCGCCGTTCCCGAACACCGTCTATGCTCTCGATCTCAACAATGACGGAAAGATCCTCTGGAAATACGAGCCCAAGCAAGACCCCAATGTTATTGGGATCATGTGCTGCGACACGGTCAATCGTGGCGTCGCCTATGGTGACGGCAAGATCATTCTAAACCAGGCCGACACCACCGTCGTGGCGCTCGATGCCAAGACCGGCAAGGTCGTCTGGTCAGTCAAGAACGGCGAGCAGACCGACGGCGGAAAGGGCGAATCCGGCACGTCAGCACCCGTAGTCGTCAAGGACAAGGTGCTGGTCGGCGTCTCCGGCGCTGAATTCGGCGTTCGCGGCTGGTTGGCCGCCTACAATCTGGCAGATGGCAAGCTCGCCTGGAAAGCCTATTCGGAAGGTCCGGACGCAGACACCCTGATCGATCCCGAGAAGACCACCCATCTCGGCAAACCTGTCGGAAAGGATTCCGGCACGAACACCTGGGAAGGCGAGCAGTGGAAGACAGGCGGCGGCACGACATGGGGATGGTATTCCTATGATCCCAAGCTGAACCTGGTTTACTATGGTACCGGCAATCCCTCGACATGGAACCCGGTCCAGCGCCCAGGCGACAATCGCTGGTCCATGACAATCATGGCTCGCGATGCGGATACTGGTGTTGCCAAATGGCTCTACCAGATGACCCCGCATGACGAATGGGACTTTGACGGCATCAACGAGATGATTCTCGTCGATGGCATGGAGGTCGGCGGCGCCAAGCGCGACGTGCTGGTGCATTTCGACCGCAATGGCTTTGCCTACACCATGGATCGCGCCAGTGGCGAACTTCTCGTCGCCAAGAAATACGATCCGGCAGTGAACTGGGCGACGGAAGTCAACATGGACCCCAGCAGCGACCAGTATGGCCGCCCGCAGGTCGTGGCCAAATATTCGACCCAGGCGAACGGCGAAGACACCAACACGACGGGCATCTGCCCGGCGGCGCTTGGAACCAAGGACCAGCAACCGGCGGCCTATTCGCCGAAGACCGGCCTGTTCTACGTGCCGACAAACCATGTCTGCATGGACTATGAGCCTTATAAGGTGAGCTACACTGCCGGTCAGCCTTACGTGGGCGCCACCGTGTCGATGTATCCTCCCCCTGGAGCCGACCACATGGGCAACTTCATTGCCTGGGATGCTGCCAAGGGCGAGATCGTCTGGTCGAAGCCCGAGAAGTTCTCGGTGTGGTCGGGCGCGCTGGCAACCGACGGCGACGTCGTCTTCTACGGCACGCTCGAGGGCTACATCAAGGCGGTCGATCATGACGGGAATGAACTCTACAAGTTCAAGACCCCGTCCGGCATCATCGGCAACATCACGGCCTACGAGCATGGCGGCAAGCAGTACATCGCCGTTCTGTCCGGCGTCGGCGGATGGGCCGGTATCGGTCTGGCAGGTGGACTGCTTTCGCCCGAAAACGCCGCTGCCTGGCATGGCGCCGTCGATCAGGGCCGTGAGCAAGGCGACGAGACTGCGGTCGTTGGGACTGCTGGTCTGGGAGCGGTCGGTGGCTACGCAGCACTGGCCGACTACACGACGCTGGGCGGCCAGCTCACCGTCTTCGGTCTCCCGGACTGACACACGGGAACCTTAGGCACACGCCTCGGGTCTTGTGAAAAGACCAAGGCTTGAAAAGCGAGAGCCCGGATCACCGGGAAGCCAGGACCGGGCTCTCGATTTCGCCGCGCCCCAAAACATCGATCAGTGCCGCTTCACGACAGAAAAGCCCGTGTCCGTGGCAAATGAAGGAAGATACTGAATGTCCGTTCGCATTGTAATTTCCGCCCTCGCCCTGGCTCTGCTGCCTCTGGCAAGCTCAAGTCTCGCGCAGGCCGAGGACAGCGCGGAAAAAGCCAAGGCGGTGACGGAAGAGGCCGGCAAACATTTCGACGCGGAAGGAAACCCGACCTACAAGATCGAAAACGGAACCGTGGATTGGTACACGTTCAGCGGTTATCGCCGCTATCACTCCGATTGCCATGTCTGTCACGGACCGGACGGCACCGGTTCGAGCTATGCGCCGGCCCTGGTCAACAGCCTGAAAACCATGGATTACGGCACGTTCCTCTCGATAGTCGCCGAAGGCCGCAAGAATGTCGGCGGCGGCAAGGAGAATGTCATGCCTGCCTTTGGCGACAACAAGAACGTCTATTGCTACATGGACGATCTCTACGTTTATCTCCGCGCCCGCGCCGACGGTGCGGCGCCCCGCGGCAGGCCGCCAAAGAAAGCAGACAAGCCACAAGCAGCGAAGGATGCCGAAGCATCCTGTATGGGTGGATGATATGATTGGCCGCGATGCGTTGAAGCTGCGCTTTGTCCTGTCGATCCTCGGCGCACTCGCCTTGCTGCCTTCGAACGCCAAGGCGCAGGACGCCGGCCTTGGTGCCGCAGGAGAACTGGTCGACCCCGATATTCTGCGCGTCTGCGCCGATCCTTCGAACATGCCTTTCACCGACAAGAGCGGCGAAGGCTTCGAAAACAAGCTGGCCGAACTGGTTGCAGCTAAAACCGGTCGGAAGTCCGTCGCCTACACATGGTTTCCCGTTGTCGCCGGCTTCGTGCGCAACACGCTGGTCGCCAACCGATGCGACATCATCATGGGCTATGCCCAGGGCGACGAACTGGTGCAGAACACCAACGCCTACTATCGCTCCTCCTATGTGCTGGTGCACCCGAAGGGCAACGGCATGGAAGGTGTCGAGACGATCGAGGATCCGAAACTCACCGGCAAGAAGATCGGTGTCGTCGAAAGCACGCCACCGACTGCCAACATGGCTGCCAACAAGCTCTTGCGAACGGCAAAAATCTATCCGCTGGCGGTGGATACGCGCCTCACCCCTTCCATGGGAGAGGTCATGATCAAGGACATGCTCGCCGGCAAGATCGACGCGGCGGTCATTTGGGGACCGATGGCAGGATACTATGCCAAGGAACTCGGCGTCGATCTCACGATCGTTCCGCTGGTGAAGGAAAAAACCGGCTCGCGCATGTCCTATCGTATCACCATGGGCGTGCGTCCATCCGACCAGGAATGGAAGCGGACGCTCAACCGGGTGATCAGGGAAAATCAGGCGGAGATCAACAGGATCCTGCTGGACTACAATGTGCCGCTGATCGACGAACACGATAATCCGATCACGCAATGACGATGCCGCTATGAAGGGAAAGGAGACGATTTTGCTGGTCGCTGCGGGCCTTCTCAGTCTGACCGAACCGATGTGGGCTGGCGATATCGCCGAGCCCGGCGGCTACCGGATGGACGAATATCGGGCGCCGGTGCCGCAGACGCTGCAAGGCGCAAGCGTGGTGACGACGGCAGAGGCGGAGGCGCTGTGGCGGGAGAAGAAGGCGGTGTTCTTCGACGTCATGCCGAACACGCCGAAGCCGGCCAATTTGCCGGCAGGAACGATTTGGAGAGAGGCGATCAGAAAGGACATCCCAGGCAGCATCTGGCTGGCCAACGTCGGTTACGGCGCTATCTCCGAGGAGACCGCCAGCTATTTTCGCCAAGGCCTCGCGGCCGAAGCCGGTGCCGACAAGTCGCGCGCTCTCCTGTTCTATTGCATGACGAATTGCTGGATGTCCTGGAATGCCGCGAAACGGGCCGTCGAATGGGGCTACAGTTCGGTGATCTGGTATCCGCTCGGCGCCGATGGATGGGAGCGTGCAAACCTTCCGCTGGAGGAGAAGAAGCCTTACGTGATCAGCAATTGAAGCATGAGCATTGTTATTTTCGAACGTCTTGTTTTTCGATTTTTCAGAACCTACCGTTTCATTTGTCCATTTTGAGAGCTGATGGACGAGCCATTGCAATGGTGCCCAGCAATGGTTGACTGAGAAAAGGATCGGCCCCTTCGGGCTGGTAGAAGAGGAGAAATGCCATGAAGAAGAGCTGGACAAAACCGACCATGTGCCAAGTCGCTGCGGGCTTCGAAATTTCGCGGTATCTGCCTGCTGAAATTCCTCCCAAGAAGTAGGCCGCAGAGGTGCGTGTCCCTGGCAACGGGGACACGCACTTTCTTGCCGCGCGAGATCTTCGTGGAAGGCGTAGACGCGTTCGATGCGGGCGCGAAGCTATTCGCGGTCGAAAATTTGTTGCTGGTTGAACAAGCCGCAGAGCGGGCATTGCAATGCGCTTGAAGATCATCGGCTCGGCGGCAGGTGGCGGCTTTCCGCAATGGAATTGCAACTATCGCCTGAGCCGCGCGGCTCGCAGCGGGGTGGCTGGCGTGCATTCGCGAACCCAATCAAGCATCGCCGCGTCAGCGGACGGGGCCGGCTGGGTTCTCTTCAACGCCTCGCCCGATATTCGCCAACAGATTGCGCAAACGCCCGAATTGCAGCCCGCGCTCGATGCGCCGCTGCGTTCGACGCCTATCCGTGCGGTGGTGCTGACCAATGCCGATGTCGATCATGTCGCCGGCCTGCTCAGCCTGCGTGAGCGGCAGCCCTTCGCCATCTATGCAACGACACAGGTTCTGGCGACGCTGGAGGCGAATTCGATTTTCAATGTTCTCGACCCGGCGCTCGTGCCGCGACGCACCTTGCCGCCGGCGGAAGAATTGGCGATCTGCGATGCAGACGGCCATGACACCGGCGTGGCCGTCGAGAGCTTTCCCGTGCCCGGGAAGATAGCGCTCTATCTCGAGGAAAGAAGCCGGCCGGACGCCAATTTCAGCTCCGACGCCGGCGACACGATCGGCGTCCGTATCGCTGGCGCCGGCAGTCGCGGCTCCGTCTTCTATATACCGGGCTGCGCGCGCATCGATGCTACCCTGCGCGCGCGCCTAGCCAATGCCGCCTGCCTTCTGTTCGACGGCACGGTCTACATGGACGACGAGATGATTGCTGCCGGCGTCGGTCAAAAAACCGGTGCGCGCATGGGGCATCTGGCAATGTCGGGAGACGCGGGCTCGATCGCCGGCTTGGCCGATGTGAGGATCGGACGCCGTGTCTTCGTCCACATCAACAACACCAACCCTGTTCTGGACGAGAATTCCGCCGAACACGCAGCAGTCAAAGCGGCTGGCTGGGAAGTCGCGCGCGACGGGATGGAGATGGAATTTTGAGCGATTTCCACGACGCGGCCAGGAACGGCCTGTCCTCCAGCCAGCTCGAAGCCGTGCTGCGTCAGGTCGGTGCCGAGCGCTATCACAACCGCCACCCTTTCCATCACAGGATGACCAGCGGTGCGCTGTCGAGGACCGAGATGCAGGCGTGGGCGCTGAACCGCTATTGCTATCAGGCTGTCATCCCGCGCAAGGATGCCATGATCCTCGCACACGCCGAGGATCCGGCGTTTCGCGCCGCCTGGCGCAAACGCATCGAAGACCACGACGGCGAGGACGGCTGGAGCGGCGGCATTGCGCGCTGGCTGCATCTGGCGACCTCGCTCGGTCTCGATGCCGACGCGGTGAAGAGCGAAAGGCTGGCGTTGCCGGCGACACGTTTCGCGGTCGGCGCTTACCTCTCCTTTTGCACGAATCGGACGCTGTTCGAGGCGGTCGCCTCGTCGCTGACCGAGATGTTCTCGCCGCTCATCATCGGCGAGCGGGTTCCGGCGATGCTGGCCAAATACGATTACATCACCGAGGATACGCTGGCCTATTTCAGCCGGCGGCCCGAACAGGCCTCGCGCGACGCCGACTTCGCCCTCGCCTACGTGCTCGGCCACGCCGACACGGTGGAACGCCAGCAGCAGGCGATCGATGCATTGGTGTTCAAATGCGATATACTGTGGGCCATGCTCGACGCGCTTCAACACGCCTATGGCGAGCCGGGAAACATACCGCCCGGCGCCTTCCGTCCGGAGGCAGCCCTATGATGGCGCTGCGCGAAAGAGCCATTGTGTCGCCGCAGTCGGTGCCATCGCTGCCGCAGCACGTGCGCATACAGTACGACCCGGTGCGGCAGGCGTTCGCCGTGCTTTCGCCCGAAAAAATATTTTGGCCGAACGACATCAGCCTCGACATATTGCGCCGCTGTGATGGACGGTCCACGGTCGGCCACATCATTGCCGACCTTGCCGCGGATTATGACGCCGAACAGGAGGCCGTGGCCGCCGACGTCGTCGCCTTCCTGCAGGAATGGTCGGACAAGCTGCTGGTGAAGCTATGAGCGAGCCCCTTCTCCCTCCGATCGGCATGCTGGCGGAACTGACGCATCGCTGCCCGCTGCAATGCCCTTATTGCTCCAATCCGCTCGAATTGCTGAAGGCCAATCGCGAACTCGACACACAGACCTGGCTCGACCTGTTCTTGCAGGCGGCCGATCTCGGCGTTCTCCAGGTGCATCTGTCCGGCGGTGAACCGACGCTGCGTCGCGACCTCGAGCAATTGATCGCCGGGCTTTCGGCGCGCGGGGTCTACACCAACCTGATCACCGCCGGCGTCGGCATTGCCGAAGGCCGCATCGAGGCGTTTGCCGAAGCCGGGCTCGACCATCTGCAATTGAGCTTTCAAGGCGCACGGCCCGCGACCACCGACCGTATCGGCAACCACAAGGGCGGCCACGAAAAGAAGCTGGAGACGGCGCGCCGGGCTCGCGCGGCCGGCCTGCCGCTTACCATCAACGCGCCGATCCATCGCCACAACATCGAGGAGGTGCCGGAATTCATCGATCTGGCGCTTTCGCTGGGCGCGGAGCGGCTCGAGATCGCCAACGTGCAGTATGCCGGCTGGGCGCTGACCAATCGCGATCAACTGATGCCTGAGCGTGATGCAGTTGAACGGCAGGCGGAGATCGTCGCGGCGGCACGCGAACGGCTGACCGGCATCATGAACATCGATTTCGTCCCGCCGGATTATTTCGCCATCTATCCCAAGCCGTGCATGGGCGGCTGGGCGCGAGACGCCTTCATGGTGACGCCGGACGGCACCGTGCTGCCATGCCATGCCGCACAGACCATCCCGTCGCTCAGCTTCGAGCGTTTTGGACCGCGCAGCCTGGCCGATATCTGGACCGATTCGCCAGCATTCAATGCCTTTCGCGGCACCGACTGGATGCAGCAGCCCTGCCGCAGCTGCGAACGGCGTGAAATCGACTGGGGCGGCTGCCGCTGCCAGGCGATGGCGATCGCCGGCGATGCCGCCGCGACGGACCCGGCTTGCGCGAAATCGCCGATCCATGCGCGCATGGCAATGCTGATCGACGAAGCCCAGCGTGCTGCGGCAGTTCCTTCGAAGGACGAACAATTCGTCTACCGGCGGATCGGCGTCGTGACCGAGCCCGCCTGACGCGCTCTTCTATTCCGCGGTCTCGCGCTCGCGCACCGCGTCGGCGAAAGCCAGCGCATCGCGGTTGACCGCGACATTGTGCACGCGAAAGATCGAAGCGCCCTTCAACCGCAGGATGACGCTTGTCGCCGCTGTGCCGACGTCGCGCCCCTCGTCAGTTCCGCCGACCAGGTGACGGGCAAGACGCTTGCGTGACGTGCCGACCAGCAATGGAAAACCGAGAGCGCGCAATTCGCCGAAGCGAGCCATGAGCTCAAGGTTTTCCTCTCCATCCTTGGCGAAGGCGAAGCCCGGGTCCAGCACGATCCGATCATCCGGGATGCCGGCATGGCGCGCGATCTCCAGCGATCTGTTCAGGAACAGGAACTGGTCGGCGATCACATCCGCCAGTTTTTCACGGCCGCGCCCGGTGTGCATGATGACGAGGCCGGCGCCGGTTTCCGCCGCGACATGCGCGATGTCGGGTTCGCGCTGCAGGCCATGCACGTCGTTGACGATATGTGCGCCCGCCGCGACCGCCAGACGCGCCGTCTCGGCCCGATAGGTGTCGACCGAAACCAGGCTGCCGCCGTCGGACGACAGCGCCTCGACGACCGGCAGGATGCGCGATTGTTCCTCGCGCGCCGAAACGGCCCCGGCGCCGGGCCGGGTGGACTCGCCGCCGACATCGATGATCGCCGCACCCTCGCCGATCATGCGCCGCGCCTGCTGGATCGCCCGCTCCGGCCGATCGAATTCTCCCCCGTCGGAAAAACTGTCGGGCGTGACGTTCAAAATCCCCATCAGCAACGATCTCGCGCCAAGATCGAGATGCCGTCCATGAGCAAGGTGCCAGCGCATCATGCATCAACCTTCTGTCATATCAGAAGCCATTCGCGACACGATTGTCACTCACACGATCGCGGTTCCCTCATCTACCTATGCTCGTGAAACAAAAAGGAGCCTAGCAATGACCAAGGAAGCGATCAGCTTTACTTACTATATCGTTTCGACGCCGGGAAAGGTGTTTGAGGCCATAACGAAACCAGACCTCGCACGGCGCTACTGGGGCCACGAGAACGTCTCTGACTGGAAGCCCGGTTCGAGCTGGGAGCATATCCGCGCCAATGATGAGCGGAGCATCGAGCTCGTCGGCAAAGTCATCGAGGTCTCCGCGCCGACCCGTCTCGTCATCACCTGGGCAAACGCTTCGCAGGCGTCCGATCCGGCGAGCTACAGCCGGGTGACCTTCGAGGTCGAGGACTACGAGGCCATGGTCCGGCTGACCGTCACCCATGACGAGCTCGAAGCCGCCAGCGGGATGGCGAACGGCATCAAGCGCGGCTGGCCGATCGTCCTCTCCAGCCTGAAATCCTTCCTCGAAACGGGTCAAGCGATCGATGTCTTCGCGAAGCCGCGCGCGTCCGAACGGGCGGCCTGACCGCGAAACAGGGAGCCGAGCACATGAGCACTCTCTACACCGGCGGATGCGCGTGCGGCGCGGTTCGCTACGAGGCTAAGGCAACCCCCATCTTCGAGAACCACTGCCACTGCCGTGATTGCCAGAAAAGAAGCGGCACCGGTCATGGATCCTATCTGACGTTTTCGTCGCGAGCGGACGTGACGATCACCGGCACGACGACGGAGTGGCGTGTCGCGGCGGACAACGCGAATGTGAAAATCCATTCCTTCTGCCCGGTCTGCGGAACCCCTGTCTACCTGACGTACACCGCCATGCCGGACCCGATCACGGTCCATGCAGCAAGCCTTGACGATCCGGGCCGGTTCAATCCGACCGTGGTGACTTACGGTATCCGGGCCCTCCCCTGGGACACGATGGAAACCGGGTTGAAGACGTTCGAGAAGATGCCATCAGGCTAACCGGCGTCAGGGAGCGTGCCGCACATCATCCGAAGTATCGCTTATGATGAGGGTCGTCCGAGCGCTCTGGTGAATATTAGCGCATTTGATAGTATCGCTCCCACTCCGCCAGCCAAGGCACTGTAGCATGTCGGAAAAGGGTCGAGTAGAGCCTCCAATCGTGGCCCTTGCCAAGGGCGTTCTGAGCAAGGTCGACGGTAGTGTGTCCGACGTTCGCAGCGAGCGGCGCGTTATGACAGCTCTCTGTTATGATCTGGTCGGATCAACCGACCTGCTCGCAGTTCTGGATATCGAGGACTATGAAGAACTGATGTCGGCCTTTCGGCGTGCGGCAAGACAGGCAATCTCTTCGTGCTCGGGCGTTGTCGACAGCGAGGCCGGCGACGGCGGTGTCGCACTTTTTCCAGCAGAGATGGAGGCAAAGGACGCGGCTTCGCAAGCGATCCGGGCAGGACTCGAAATCATTGAAGCGTGCAAGCGGGTCGGGCTGGAGAAAGACCATACGGACCTACATGTTCGGGTCGGGATTGCCACATCCATGACCCTCGTTCACGGGGACGGCGGTGACCCGGCGCATGCCAGCGTCACCGGCCCTGCTTTGGCCATGGCGACGCGGCTCCAGGCTATGGCTCAGCCGGATGCAATATTGGTGTCCGATGAGACCCGAAATCTGGCGCGGCGGTCCCACGTTTTCAGTTTTCGTGGCATTCACGTTATTAAGGGTTTCGCGGAGCCGGAGCGGATTTGGCGTGCCATCAGCCACAAGCGGGACGTTGACCGCTTCTTCGCCTTCGGGCGCTTGAACAATACGTTTATAGGCCGTGGGGACGAACTGGCCACCATCGCCGCATGTTGGCATGATGCCGTCGCCGGCAAGGGCGGCGCCATTTTAGTTCAGGGTGAGGCCGGTATCGGCAAGTCTCGCCTGCTTTATGAAGTCCGCAAGAGGACACGCTTTCAGCGGGCAAAATTGCTGCTTTTTCAATGTCAGCCCGGCGGCTCCCACTCGGCCCTTTATCCTCTGCTGCAAAATGTTCGGAGTGACCTGGCTGGCAAAGAGGGTCGGCTGGAGACTTCAGACGTAGCGCAGGTCTTCGCAAATCAAAGCGTTCACGATGACGAAGTGGTCGACATCTTCTCGTTTCTACTTGGGGCTGAAGGGTCGAATCCCGGTCTGAAGGAGGCTGATCTCAAGGTCATCCGGGAGAAAGCCGCCTGGGCAGTTCGCAGAAGCATAGAAGCCATATGCGAACACGGACCACTCATCCTGGTTGTCGAAGACATACATTGGATCGACCTCACGTCGAGGCAATTGCTGGCGGAACTTGCACTCTTCATCCATAGGGTGCCCGTGCTTCTCATAATGACTGCGCGACCTGGGACTTATTTAGGGTTCCGGGACTTGCCGCATATTACTCTGAAGCCGCTCGATCGCGAGGAAACGCGACAGGCGATCATGGCTATGCGGCCGGAAATCGGGTCAGCCGCGCATTCGGAACTCATTAGCATGGTGGAGGAGGTAACCGGGGGCGTGCCTCTTTTCATCGAGGAAATCTGCCAATGGATCGCCGAGAATGCAGCCTCCATAACGGATCGCCTTGCGCCGGCCGGCTCATCGAGCCGAATATCGGTGTTTGAAGGCATCCTTCAAGCCAGGCTGGAAGCCCTGGGCCCTGCAAAGGATGTGGCACGAGCGGCCGCCGTCGCCGGCAATCGTTTCAATCTGGAATTGCTCCAGAAGCTGTTGCCGGAATACAGTGACGAGACGATCGGGAATGCACTGGACACCCTCATCGAGGCGGGATTCCTGATCCGGGTCAGGCCTTCCGGCGAGCCCGACTATGGATTTCGTCATGCCCTGATCCGGGAGACAATCTACAATGCGTTGCTGCGGAGGAGACGGCAGGCCCTCCATCAGTCGCTTTTCTCCGCTGTCGGCCGCGACCGAAATCTGGCCCCGTGGCTGGGTACGGCTGAACTGGCAGAACATGCTGAACGCGCTGGCCTTATCGAGGAAGCGATCGATCAGTTCATCGCAGCCGGCCGGGAAAGTTACGTCCGCTCTGCAATGGCCGAGGCGAGACAGATTCTCGACCATGCCATGACCCTTTGCCAGCGAGTGAGAGGGCCGGACAAGCAGGATGTTTTGCGCCTCGCCGCGATGATGCCGCTCGGGCCGATACTTACAGCCACGGAAGGTCCAAACTCGCTGCCGGCCCGCAAACTTTACGAGGACGGGGTAGAGATCGCCAGGCGGCGGCCACTCGCCGAGCGTGCGAAGTGGTTTCCGATCTACTGGGGTTGGTGGTTCACCGGCCCCACCATCGACGGGGAACGCGCACGGGCCGTCCTCACCGACCTCAGGGATGTCGACGACCCCGAAGTGCAGTTTCAGGCCAGACACTGCGTTTGGGCAATCGAATTCAATCTTGGGCATCACAAGAACTGCATCGCGGCGGTCGACGAAGGACTTGCGCTCTATGGGACGGGCCAAAGGGCAGGGAATGCCACTCTGTTCGGCGGCCACGACGCCAGAGTCTGCGGCCTGTCGCATAGGGGTCTCTCTCAATGGTTTACCGGCCGGGCCGCAAGCGCAGTTCGGTCGTTGGCTGAAGCCAGGCGCTGGGCAATGCAAACGGCGCATGTTGGTAGTATCGCCCATGTCTACATCAACGAAGCGATGCTTGATTGCTATCGCCGCGATTTCTCGGCGCTGCGAGGCGTCATCGCCGATATCCGCGAATTGACGAAGCGCCACCATCTGCCCTCCCTTGCCGCCTTGGCGCAAATTCTCGAAGGCTGGTGCGAAGGAAATGCTGCTCGGGTAGAGCAAGGCAGGGACCAGATCAAAGAGGGCCTCGCGATCCACGGCGAACTCCAGACGCCGGAAGACTATCCTGTCTATTACGGCATGCTGGCGGAACTTCTGGCCCGGACAGGCGAGACTGACGAGGCCCTTACGCTTGTCTCTTCCGCGGCTGCGGAAGCCGAAGCAGGTGGCAGTCTTTCTTGGCTCGCCGAACTCTATCGGCGAAAGGCCCATCTCCTTCTACTTAGAGGTTCCTCAGGCATGGAGGTTGTTGCCGCGCTCTCCAAAAGCCTGGCTACCGCCGATGAGCAAAACGCGGTGCCAATCCTGCTCAATGCATACGAGATGCTCAGGACATGGGGCGTATCAGAGGAACTATCCCGGCAGTACCGCAGTCGCGTCGACCTGGCGAAATCAGCCATCGAGCAAGGTGCGGCGTTGTTCGTCAATCTAGAACCAAGCCTGCGCCACTAGCCTGCGCGGCTGGGAGATCGGGAGCCTCCATGCTGGAACGATACGAGCGCTCGGGTCCTCCGCCGCGCGAAGCACTCATGCGGCTAATGACGATGCGCGAGCTCTTGGGCATCACACGGATTGCAGACATCACAGGTCTCGACGTGCTCGACATACCCGTGGTTCAGGCGGTCAGGCCTTTCTCCCTTTTAAATTCCGTTTCGCAAGGCAAGGGGCCGACCAGAACCGAAGCTGCGGTATCGGCCATTCTCGAGGCCGCAGAGTCCTACTTTGCCGAGCGCTTGGCGCACTACGACCCCATCGCGGCCTCCGCAGACTCCCTGAATATTCCTCCTGAAAGATTCGAAGCCCATCTCCAGCCAGGTGTCGACCCGGGCTGGCGCAGCAGGGAGATAGCTTGGATTCATGCCGAGAATATCCTCAAGGGTGGTCTGCAGGATTGGGTCCCATTCGAGCTTGTACACACTGCCTACGTGTTCCCGCCGCGGCCCCACGAGGAAATCTTCGCTTCATCGACGTCCGGCCTGGCGGCCTCCTTCGAGGAAACGGACTCTATTCTGCACGGGATAATGGAATGCATCGAGCGCGACGCACTCACGCGGGCGGAGCGAATCCATGGCTTTTTCCAGCGCCGTCGAATTGACCCGAGAACGATCGACGATCCGACAGTTGCGAGCCTTCTCGAAAGCCTGGAAGCCAAAGGCCTGCTGGTCGGGCTTTGGCACGCCCCCTCACCGCTGGGACTACCGGTGATCTGGTGCCATCTCATGGAGGATCGGCCGCCGGAAACTGCAATTCTTCACCATCCGGCAGAGGGCTCGGCTGCAGGTTTCGATGCCGCGTCCGCGATCGTTCACGCAATCTACGAGGCGGCGCAGTCGCGACTGACGGCGATCTCCGGCGCCCGTGATGACCTGACGCGCGCGTCCTATCCAAAATATCCCGACTGGCAAAAAATTGCGGCGCACCGACGCCTCCTGTCCGACGGCCCTCGCGACGTACATTTCCATGCGATTGCCGGGCAGAATTACACCAGCGCCGGAAATAGGATGTCCGCTCTTCTCGCACAGATCGAGGGCGCAGGAATCGATACAGTGTACATGATTCAGCTCGATACGAGACCGCTCGGCGACCTGTCAGTCGTAAGGATCGTCATACCGGCCTTAACGCCGCTGTTGCATGGCTAGGCAAATGCGTCCCAAGCTGGTCTTTGCCGGTCCCACCCTGTCACAGGGCGAAGTGCTGGAAGTGGTGGAGGCGATCTGCCTTCCGCCGGCTGTGCAGGGTTCGATCATTGCGGCCGTGCAGCATTTTGATCCGAGTGCGATAGTCATCATCGACGGCGGCTTTCAGTCGGAGCCGGCGGTCCGGCACAAGGAAATCCTTTGGGCAATAGCGAAAGGTGTTCCGGTAATAGGCGCGGCGAGCATGGGGGCTCTTCGCGCTGCCGAACTCTTTCCATACATGCAGGGAGTGGGGCTCATCTACCGGTGGTATCGTCGTTTTGCGTTTGCGCCTGACGATGCAGTGGCCGTGCTGCACGGACCATGGGGGGTAAACTCCGCGCCCATAACCCACGCGCTGATCGATCTTCGCATGACTGTTCGCAGGG
This sequence comes from Mesorhizobium sp. M6A.T.Ce.TU.016.01.1.1, assembly GCF_003997065.1. Classification (NCBI taxonomy): domain Bacteria; kingdom Pseudomonadati; phylum Pseudomonadota; class Alphaproteobacteria; order Hyphomicrobiales; family Phyllobacteriaceae; genus Mesorhizobium; species Mesorhizobium sp. M6A.T.Ce.TU.016.01.1.1. The sequence continues at coordinate 146,932 of NZ_RZTJ01000008.1, forward strand.
CCTGCCGTCGAGGCATCATTTCGGCTGAATACAGAACCAGCCTGGAGCGCGCCGCGCGAGCTCTCAATTTTCGCGAGCGCACGCTCGCCCGCATGGTCGGTGACGCCTTGTCATGCGAAGGTGATCTCGTTGTCGAGAAATATCAGGAGATCCTCGCCGCAGCTTTCGTTCAGCAAAAGAAGCAGGATGCGCGTGATGCACTCCGGCTATTGGATCGCGGTTTATTCAAGGAGCCTGCACCCCTGCCAGATTTCCAATTGACGGCGGCTTTCTTTAAGGATCTCGACGAAGCCGGGTTAGAGATTTGAAAGCATCAGGGCGAGAATTCTCAATCTCAATTTACAATACGTAAGATTTTGCTAATGTATTAAAATGAGAGGGGCTGAGCTACTAGGAACGCTCGATCGATCCAACGATGAAAGTCGCTCCGTCGGCACGCGCTTCCTGCTATTTCCGCAGGTGCCCCACCTTGCCAATTACGGCACACCCGAGACCGTCTGGATATCGACCCCGCCGGGCCGGTTACGCCCCGGTCCGGAGGACCATCGCATCTATGTCCGCGATCCGCTCCTCGACAAGGAACCTTACGAGTATCCCTATCTGCCGCCCTTCGTTGGCGAGGTCTTCCCGTCGGCGGAACCCGCCTACGACGGTCACTTCGACCGGATTTCATTGAATTCACGTCAGTTCCTGGCGGCACACGCCTTCGGGGCAGTCAGCCGGGTCCTGGACATCTGGGAAAGCTACCTTGGGCGGCCGATTACCTGGTACTTCGCCGAAACCTATGAGCGGCTGGAGATCATTCCGTGGGTCGACTGGAACAACGCCCAGTCTGGCTACGGTTATCTGGAGCTCGGCGTGGACAGGGCGCCCGACGGTCGAAATTATCCCTATGCCCTCAACTTCGATACGATTGCGCATGAGGTCGGCCACGCGATTCTGTTTTCCCTTTTTGGAGTGCCGGCAAATGGCTTGAAGACCGGCGACTTCGCGTCGTTCCATGAGGCGAGCGCCGACATAACGTCGCTTCTGTCCTTCCTGCATTTCGACAGCGGTCTCGACCGGCTGCTCCGCCACAGCAACGGCAACCTCCTCGTCCTGAACGAACTCAACCGCATCGCCGAACTGATCGGTGACCGGCAGATTCGCCTCGCCAGCAATTCGCGCCGCATGTCTGAAGTCTCCGACGAAATCCATGACAGGTCGCGGCCTTTCACGGGGGCGGTATTCGATACGATCGTAGACACTTACCACGCAAATCTCGTGGGTGATGGACTAGCCGACGAGCGGCTTCTCGATATCGACATCAGGGATATCGACGAGGCCGCCATGCAGCTCATCTCGGATTTCACAGCGCTGGCCTTCCGTGCAAGGCCGTTCCTGTTCAAGAGCGCGCTCACCCGCGCGCGGGACGACGTGGCGCTGGCTCTCGCACGGGCCTGGTCCGGCCTCGATGCGGACGATCTGACATTTGAGAATGCCGCGATGGCCATTGCCGAAGCCGGCAGCCGCATCGCGCCAGCGCTGGGCGCTAAGTTCGAGGAAAACTTCAGGTGGCGAGAAATTTCATGAACTGAATTGTCAAAGCGAGGAGGACTGACATGAGTGACGACTATCACCGTCCGACACTGACATTCCCCAACGGTGCATACAATGCAACGCAGGTCAGGCTCTACGGAATTGAGGCGGAAATTGGTATTTCCATTCCCGGACAGGCCAGCGAAATCTCGAACACCAACATTTATGTCCAAACAGCACATGACGTTAGCGCCGACGAACGGGAAGTCAACGCAGCGAAAGAAGTACTTAAGAAAGCCACATCGAATAAGGTCCGCCGCGGCATAATGCTCGGCCAAGGCAACTTGCCTAGTATACCGATAAGAGCCAGCTTCAGTATTAAATTGGATATAAAGGAATTTGGCACAGCCGTTGTGACTGTGACTGCACAAACATATATGCTGGGCAGCAAGCCAGAGAAAGAGCTTTCTTGCGGGTTGATTGTCGGCTACGCCTACGAAGGTCATACATTTGACCTGCCAAAACCCAAGATAATGCTAGTGAATAAATTCCCGGAATTGGAGATTCCAAAGGATGACTCCGACTACAAATTGAAAGAAGATGCAGGTTATGCTGTCTGGATCGTTGACAAACTCGACCAATGCGTGGAGATTGAAATTAACCAAGGCTTTGTCGAACAGCTTGTTCTGGAGGCCAACCTTCCGGGCAAGCGCTCACCGACCATGTATGCTGCGAGGCAGGCGCTCGGGCACCGCAGTGGCAGGCTGACTGAGTAGTGATAGATCCTGCTACTTCGCGGCCCGTCGAGGGGTTGTGTCAGCCGGCCCGAGCTTGGTGCAGTCGGAAACGATAACCTCGCGGAGCTTGGGGCGTCGAGCTGGCTGCGGCGCTGCACAATCGAACTCGGGGCTTGGCTCGGTTCGGGTCGCTTCGCTGCAATTGTAGCAGGCGACGGGTCCGTTTTTCGGCAGGTGAAACCGGCAAAATACGTCGGAGGCGAGATCCCAAGCCCATGGCGAAAGCCGCCCGGCAGTGTGCGCACAACCATCGGAAGATCGCCAGCACCGTCGCTGGAGCACTGCACGTCACGGACATGATCGCGCCTCGGTGTCCACGACGGTGCCACGACCGCCATAGCGTTCCTCCTTTGCCGCGAGCCGTGCGGTTCCCAGCCCGGAGAGGGACGTGTTTTGCGGGGTCATCGGTCATCGGTATCATGTCATCACAAGCACCCAAGGGCAGGCGAGCGGCGCAAGTTGTCTCGGCAACCGGACATTCATTCCGGCAGCAAGCAAAGTCGGCAATGGGTCAAAAAACCCGCCTATTCGCACGTCGTTGCCTCCGATCACCGCACGCACTGCATGGAGGTCTTTCGAAGCCAGAATTCTTGAGTTAGGTCTGCGTCCAGTGCTTTCGACGAGAAGGAGAAAAAGGCTCAACCAGTCCTCCCGACAGAACCGCCGCACGTCGGGATGCGCAATGGCTTGTCAGATACGCTTTAGCTCGAGCGCATGGCGATGCTTACGCAGTGCGGATAAACGCAGGCTGTCGGTTGTGGCGGTCAGTTCAAAAAGATTGATTTGTGCGGTACACCCGCTGCCTAGATGTTATGGCTTCGCATGAAGGGCCGATTACGAGGGGTAACCATGGTTCACACTGCACGCCTCCGACACGATTCTCTGGCCGCCCCCTCCAGCAGAAACGTCCCTGCAAAATGGCTCGCCGCCGCGGCCTTCGCGGCGATTGGCTTGCTCGCGACCCCGGCCGCACAGGCGCAGGAAGCGCCTCCCGCGCCCGTCGTCACGGTAGCCAAGCCGGTGGTGCGCGATATCGTCGAGGACGATGAGTTCGTCGGCCGTTTCGAAGCCGTCGACCAGGTTTCGCTGCGCTCCCGCGTCGGCGGCTATCTCGACCAGGTCCATTTCCAGGACGGTACGCTGGTCAAGCGGGGCGACCTCCTGTTCACCATCGACCAGCGGCCGTTCAAGGCGGCGCTGAACCAGGCGCAGGCGCAGGTCGACTCGGCCAAGACCCTGGTCGAATTCAGCAAGATGCAGTTCGAGCGCGCCGAGACCCTGTCGCGCGAAGGCAACATACCGGTTTCGACACTGGACGACCGCCGCCGCGAATATCTCGCCGCCCAAGCGCAACTGGACGGCGCGGAGGCGGCACTTGAAAACGCAAGTCTCGATCTCGAATTCACCGAGATCAAGGCGCCGTTTTCCGGCCGGGTCAACCGCCGGCTCGTCTCGCCGGGCAATCTGGTGCAGGCCGACCAGACCGTGCTGACCACCATCGTCTCGATCGACCCGATCGACTTCTATTTCGACATCGATGAGCGGTCCTACTTCGCTTATGCGCGCGACGCCCGCGAGCGCGGCGGCGTCATGCAGGAGGGCGCCGGCGGCGTCGATGTTGTCGTCCGTGTCGCCGACCGTGATGAAGCGACGTTCAAGGGCAAGCTCGACTTCGCCGAGAACCGTCTGGACGAAGCTACCGGCACGATGCGGGTCAGGGCGCGCTTCGACAACAAGGACGGCGTGCTGCAGCCGGGCATGTTCGGCCGCATCAACGTGCCCGCCTCGCTGCCGCATCCGGGCGTGCTTCTGCCTGACGATGCGATCGGCGCCGACCAGAACCGCCGCATCGTCTTCGTTGTCGACGAGGCAGGCCTGATCTCGGCCAAGCCGGTGCGCACCGGCCCGCGCATTGACGGCTATCGCGTTATCCGCGAGGGCCTCACCGGCGAAGAGACCGTGGTAATCAACGGGCTGGTGCGAGTGCGGCCGGGCGTCACCGTCAAGTCCGAGATGACCACGTTGCCGCCCAAGGTTGAAGCCGAAGGGCAGACGCAATGAACTTCGCCCATTTCTTCGTCAACCGCCCGATCTTCGCGGTGGTGCTGTCGATCGTGCTCGTGCTCGTCGGCGGCATCGCCTATACGCAGCTTCCGGTCGCGCAATATCCCGAAATCGCGCCACCGACCATCGTGGTGCGCGCCTCCTATCCGGGCGCCGACGCCGAGACGGTCGCCGCGACCGTGGCGACGCCGATCGAACAGGAAATCAACGGCGTCGAGCACATGCTCTACATGTCGTCGTATTCCTCCGGCGAAGGCTCGATGTCGCTCACCATCACCTTCCGCCCCGGCACCGATCTCGACGCGGCGCAGGTGCTGGTCCAGAACCGCGTCTCGATCGCCGAAGCGCGCCTGCCGGAAGAGGTGCGCCGGCTCGGCATCACCACGGCGAAAAGTTCGCCCGACCTGATGATGGTCATTCATATGCTGTCGCCCGACGACACATATGATCAGCTCTACGTCTCGAATTATGCGCGTTCGCGCGTGCGCGACGTCCTGCTGAGACTGGACGGCGTCGGCGACGTGCAGATCTTCGGCGAGCGCGAATATTCGCTGCGCGTCTGGCTCGACCCGGAAAAGCTGTCCGCCTACGGCATGACCGCAGGCGACGTAGTCCAGGCGCTGCGCGACCAGAATGTCCAGGTGTCGGGTGGCTCGATCGGCGCGCCGCCGATTGGCGACGGCTCGGCCTTCCAGTATACGGTCACCACGCAAGGGCGCTTCGAAGACGCGCGCGACTTCCGCTACGTCATAGTCAAGTCGACCGAGGACGGCCGCTTGATCTCCCTGCAGGATGTGGCGCGCATAGAGCTCGGCGCCAGGGACTACGTCACCAATTCCTATCTCAACAACAAGGCGGCGGTGGCGCTCGGCATCTTCCAGCGGCCGGGCACCAATGCCTTGGCCTCGGCGGAAGAAATCCAGGAGACCATCGCGGCGCTTTCGGAGGATTTCCCGAAGGGGCTGGCCTACGAGATCATCTACAATCCGACCGAGTTCATCGCTGAATCTATCAACGAGGTCTATGTCACCATCGCCGAGGCGATCCTGCTGGTGGTGATCGTCATCATCGTGTTCCTGCAGTCGTGGCGCATGGCGATCGTGCCGATCGTGGCGATACCGGTCTCGCTGATCGGCACGCTTGCCGTGCTGCTCGCCTTCGGCTTCTCGCTCAACATGCTCACTCTGTTCGGGCTGGTGCTGGCGGTCGGCATCGTTGTCGACGACGCCATCGTGGTTGTGGAAAATATCGAGCGGAACATCCGGCTGGGGCTCGCCCCGCGCGCCGCTGCGCACAAGACCATGGATGAAGTGGGAAACGCGGTCCTCGCGATCTCGCTGGTGCTGATCTCCGTCTTCGTTCCGGCGGCTTTCATTCCCGGGATTTCCGGCCAGTTCTACCTGCAGTTCGCCATCACCATCGCGGTCTCCACCGCGATCTCCGCATTCAACTCGCTGACGCTTTCGCCGGCTCTCGCTGGCGTCCTTTTCAAGCCGCACACCGAGGAACATTCGAACTTCTTCCTGGCAAGGTTCGGCCGCGCTCTGGCGAACGGGTTCAACAACGGGTTCGACAGGATGGCGGACGGCTATGCGTGGCTGGTGCACAGACTGGTCGGCACGACTCTGGCGCTTGCCGCCATGCTGCTCGTCTTCGCAGGACTGCTCTACGCGACCTATCACATGCTGCAGACGGTGCCGCGTGGCTTCATCCCGAACATGGACCAGGGTTATGCGATCGTCGTCGTGCAATTGCCGGAGGGCTCTTCGCTCGCCCGAACGGACGCAATCATCCAGAAGGCGTCGGATATCATCCGCGAGACGCCGGGTGTCGCCAATGCCGTCGCCTTCGCAGGATTCAACGGCGCGACATTCACCAACGCCAGCAATTCCGGCGTGATCTTCGCGCCATTCAAGAGCTTCGAGGAACGGCTCGAGAGCGGCGATACTTCCGACAAGATCATCGGCACGCTGTTTGGCAGCCTGCAAAGCATCCAGGAGGCCTTCATCATCGCGCTGCCGCCGCCGCCAGTGCGGGGCATCGGCAACTCCGGCGGTTTCAAGATGATGCTCCAGGAGCGCAACAGCGCCGACATGCGGCCGATTCTGGCGCTGGCCAACGAAATCGCCGGCAAGGCCAACCAGACGCCCGGGTTGATGGGCGTCTTCACCACCTTCTCGGCCTCCAGCCCGCAATTCTTCCTGGCGATCGACCGCGACAAGGCGCGCATGCTGAACGTGCCGATCCCCAACATCTTCGAGACGCTGTCGATCAATCTAGGCACGGCCTACGTCAACGATTTCAATGCTTTCGGTCGCGTCTACCAGGTGCGGGCGCAAGCCGACCAGGCTTTCCGCATCGATCGCGACGGCATATTGAAGCTGAAGGTGCGCTCGGCGGCCGGCGACCTGGTGCCGCTCGGCACACTGGTCGAGATCCGCGACGTCACCGGTCCCTCGCTCGTCCAACGCTACAACATGTATGTCTCCGTGCCGCTTCAGGGCAATGCAGCGCCGGGTGTCGCCACGGGCACGGCGCTCGACCTGATGGAGGGGATCGCAGCCGAATCGCTGCCGCAGGGCACTTCCTTCGAATGGACTGAACTCGCCTTCCAGGAGCGGCAGACCGGCAACACGGCGGTGTTCATCTTCGGCCTGTCGGTTCTGTTCGTCTTTCTGGTGCTCGCCGCGCTATACGAAAGCTGGATTACGCCATTCGCGATCGTGCTTATCGTCCCGCTCAGCGTGCTGGCCGCCCTCTTGGGCGTCGCCTTCCGCGGTCTCGACAACAACATCCTCGTGCAGATCGGGCTGATCGTGCTCATCGGCCTGGCGGCGAAGAACGCGATCCTGATCGTCGAGTTCGCGCGCCAAGGTGAGGAGCGTGGCCTTGACGCCGTCGAGGCGGCTGTCGAGGCCTGCCGGCTGCGGCTGCGGCCGATCCTGATGACGGCATTCGCCTTCATCCTGGGCGTGGTGCCGCTAGTGATCGCCAGCGGGCCTGGCGCGGAAATGCGCCAATCGCTCGGCACGGCCGTGTTCTCCGGCATGCTGGGCGTGACATTGTTCGGCCTCTTCCTGACGCCGGTCTTCTACGTTGCTCTGCGCAGGACATTCCGGCGCAGGCGGCCTGAAGCCGGCCCGACCTTGGCTTCCGAGAGCGGCGCAGCCGAGTAGACGCCGAGCCGATGAGGCGCCGGGTTCAGACTGAAGCCGGACCGGCGGGTTCCCGAATCTCGCGGAGGGATGGATCGGCGATCCATCCCTCGAGCGGATCGAGATGTTCCGGCGCACCGTACGCTCGCTTCGCATCGTCCACGCCCAAGCCGTCTGGATCGCGCAGAAAAGCGCATCGAGCCGATCGCCGCTGGGGTCGTCGGCCGGCCGACGAACAGGAGCGAAAATAGAGGATAGAAACAGGCACAAGATCGCTTCTCCTGCACTTGGATCGTGGTCAAGTGTTGCCAACTACCCGGCGCTAGCCCGCGGAAATGTCGCTGCTATTCTGAGACGGGGGAAAAACCCGGAAATCGAGCAGACTGAATGGTGGGCCCGGAAGATGCATTAAAGCCGTTGATTTCATTGACTTTTTCGTGGGCCAAAATCAAAAAGCTTCCCGTATTGTTCCGCACGGTCCCGCGGCTGGTCATGGTCGTTCCTCTTTGCTCTCGATCAATGAATGCCCAATTCGTGCTGGTAGGCTTTGGGGGCACCGGCGAGGAACGACTATCGATTGGCCAAAATCACTAACTGCCAGGAGAACATAGAGGATTTACCCCATCTGGTTCTTCTGTCGAATTGACAACGCGGTGATTGAAATCGGAACCTGGTGCGACAAGAAGCGGGGATGGGAGGATAGCATGGGCGAGGATCTATCCGGTCATCATGCCGATCGCATTCAGGCCGCGATCGCTTCGGATGCCGCTGCGAAGTCGGCGCTGGTCGCCTCTTGGCGACGGTCTTCCAGTTTGCATCGGCTCGATCCGACCGATTGCAGCCCGCCACGCTATCTGACAGAGGCGGAATTGGGAGAGGCCCGGCAATGCATCGAACCACTCGTCCGAGCCGCCCAATCGAGTCTGGACCGGCTCTATCTCGCGGTGGGCGGCGTCGGATGCTGCGTCCTGCTCGCCGATCGTAACGGCGTGCCCGTCGAACGGCGCGGCGCGCCTGTGGATGACGAGACGTTTCATTCCTGGGGTTTGTGGACCGGCTCCGTCTGGAACGAAGAGTGCCAGGGCACCAACGGGATCGGCACCTGTCTGGTTGAACAGCGCACGCTGACGATCCATCGCGACCAGCATTTTCACACGCGCAACACAGGGCTGAGCTGCACCACTGCTCCGATCTACGATCATGAGGGAGATCTTGTAGCCGCGCTTGACGTCTCCTCGTGCCGGGCCGATCTGACCGAAGCCTTCGCAAACCTTATTTCAGTGGCCGTGGTCGACGCGGTGCGTCGGATCGAGGCAGAGAACTTTAGGATGGCGTTTCCCAAGGCGCGAATTCTTTTGGCGCCAGTGACCGACAAAGGCTCCGGCGCGCTGATCGCCGTCGATGCGGACGACCTTGTAGTTGGTGCGACCCGGTCGGCTCGCCTGGCGCTTGGAATTACCCAACATTGTCTCGACAAGCCGATGCCCGCCGCCGACCTGCTCGGTTGGGCCGAGAGCGGCCCCGAAGTTCTCGCCGAGGCCGAGCGCGGCGTACTTCAGCGGGCGCTCGCGCGCGCTGACGGAAATGTCTCGGCCGCGGCTCAGGCGCTTGGCATCAGCCGCGCGACGCTTCACCGCAAGCTCAACCGCCTGGATGTCCACCGGTCTCACTGACCTTTTCGAATCCCAGCCTGACTGTCGCAATTCTGCGACACATCCCGCCCGGCCACTGTCCTCGGCACGGTGACAATAGCGGCGGAAATCGCAAGTCTCTCTTCCGAAGCGTCGCATCCCGCGACGTCAGCTTTGGGAGGAAGACACATGAACAAGGTTGAATTCTCACGCTCGGTCAAGGCGCCCTTCGACAAGCGTTACGGCAACTTCATCGGCGGCAAATGGGCCGAGCCGCGCTCCGGCCGCTACTTCGAAAACTACTCGCCGGTGAACGGTCAGTTGCTGTGCGAAGTGGCGCGTTCGGATGCGCAGGACATCGAGGCGGCGCTTGACGCGGCCCATGCCGCCAAGGACGCCTGGGCACGCACCAGCGTTGCCGAGCGGTCGCTCATGCTCAACCGCATCGCCGACCGCATGGAGGAAAACCTCGATCTCCTCGCTCGCGCCGAAACCTGGGATAACGGCAAGCCGATCCGCGAGACGACCGCGGCTGACCTGCCTTTGGCCATCGACCATTTCCGCTATTTCGCTGGCGCCTTGCGTGGCCAGGAAGGCAGCCTTTCCCAGATCGACGACGATACCGTCGCCTATCATTTCCATGAGCCGCTCGGCGTGGTCGGCCAGATCATCCCCTGGAACTTCCCGCTGCTGATGGCATGCTGGAAACTTGCTCCCGCGCTTGCCGCCGGAAACTGCGTCGTGCTGAAGCCTGCCGAGCAGACCCCGGCCGCCATCTTGCTCTGGGCCGATCTTGTCGGCGATCTGCTGCCGCCGGGCGTGCTCAATATCGTCAACGGCTTCGGCCTCGAGGCCGGCAAGCCCCTCGCATCGTCGCCGCGCATTGCTAAGATCGCCTTTACCGGCGAGACCACGACCGGCCGGCTGATCATGCAATATGCCAGCCAGAACCTGATCCCCGTCACGCTTGAACTGGGCGGCAAGTCGCCCAACATCTTCTTTAGGGATGTCGTCGCCGAGGACGACGATTTCTTCGACAAGGCGATCGAAGGCTTCGTCATGTTCGCGCTGAACCAGGGCGAAGTCTGCACTTGCCCAAGCCGCGCGCTCATTCACGAATCGATCTATGACACTTTCATGGAACGTGCGCTGAAGCGCGTCGAGGCGATCGTGCAGGGCGATCCGCTCGATCCGGCGACGATGATTGGTGCCCAGGCCTCGTCCGAACAGCTGGAAAAGATCCTGTCCTACATCGACATCGGCCGCCAGGAAGGAGCCGAGGTTTTGACCGGCGGCGCCCGCAATGTGCTGCCCGGCGATTTGGCGGGCGGCTACTACGTCAAGCCGACGGTGTTCAAGGGCCACAACAAGATGCGAATCTTCCAGGAGGAGATTTTCGGGCCGGTGGTTTCGGTCACGACTTTCAAGGACGACGACGAAGCGCTGGTGATAGCCAACGATACGCTCTACGGCCTCGGCGCCGGCGTCTGGACGCGCGACAGCAACCGTGCCTATCGCTTCGGCCGCGCGATCCAGGCTGGTCGCGTCTGGACGAATTGTTACCACGCCTATCCCGCACATGCAGCTTTCGGCGGCTACAAGCAGTCCGGCATCGGCCGCGAGACCCACAAGATGATGCTCGACCACTATCAGCAGACCAAGAACATGCTGGTCAGCTATAGCCCGAAGAAGCTCGGCTTCTTCTGATCACCTCTTTGGCTCACAGGCGCGGCTCCGCTGGGGCCGCGCCACAAGCTGGAAATCGAAGAAGCCATGCATGCGAAGGTCACGGCAACGCCGGCAGCGCTTGAACTGATTGCGGAGATCGTTGCCGAGCACGGTCCGGTGCTGTTCCATCAATCCGGCGGCTGCTGCGACGGTTCTTCGCCGATGTGCTATCCGCGTGCCGGCTTCATCGTCAGCGACCATGATGTGCGGCTCGGTCACATCGGCGAAACGCCGTTCTACATCGGTGCGTCGCAATTCGAGGCCTGGAAACATACCGACCTCATTATCGACGTGGTGCCTGGCCGCGGCGGCATGTTCTCGCTGGACAACGGGCGGGAGAAGCGGTTCCTGACGCGGTCGACGATCTGCGCCGTTCAACCGTGATGAGGGTGCATCGGCCTGCTTCCTCTTTGTCTCAGCGCAACCAGCATCCCGCGAAGCGGATGCAATATGTCCGCTTCCAAAGCGCGGACAAGCAGCATGAAACGCAAATTCAGCGACGATGCGACGATGGACGAAATCATGAGTAGGTCGCCGGCGGCCATCCGGGTCGTGCTCCAGCACGGCATGCTTTGCGTCGGCTGCCCGATTGCTTCGTTTCACACAGTTTCCGACGCGGCACGGGAGCACGATCTGAGTGAAGAAGAACTCCGTTGCGACCTGCTGGCGGTGACGAACGCCGGCGACCCGGATTAGCCTTTTTCTTCACGGCCCTCCGCGATTAGAAGGAGTCGGTGAGGTTCGACCACGGTCACCCGCTGGCGTCCGCTTTTGACCAATCCCTGGTCTTCCCATGCCGAGAGCAGCCGGCTCACCGTATGGAGCGTTGTTCCCGTCATCTCGGCAATGTCCTGACGTGAGATGGGGAAGTCGATCAGGATGCCTTCCTCGGTCTTTTTGCCCGTCTGCTTGATCAGCTTGAGCAGCGCATGGGCGACGCGCTGATCCACCTGCTCGGTGGACATCTCGATGACGCGCGTATGGGCATCCTGCAGCCTGCTGCCCACGGCCTTGTAGGTGTTGGCGCTGAAGCTGGGGAAATCGGCGGCGAATGCCGGCCACAGGCGGCTCGGCCAGGCAAGAACTACGCAATCGACGGCAGTTATCGCATTTGCCGGATAAGTGGTGCGGCCAAGCGCATGGGCGATGCCCATCAACTCGCCTGGACTTATGTATCGCACCGTCACCTCGTGGCCGTCAGGCGTCGATTTCACGACGCGCACATGTCCGTCGAGCAGCAGGAAAAACGAATGTGCTTCCTGCTCCTGCTGGAACACCGGCTGGTCCTTGGCAATCCTCTGTGACCGGGCCTGGCCGACAATACGGTCGAGATCCGCGGCGGCTATGCCTTCAAAGACAGACAACCCGGCAATCAGCGAGCGATCGAGGCTACCCAACTCCGTTCCTCCCGACTTGACCACGGCAACGCATCCAGGTCGCCTGGTCGGAGAATGTCTCATGGGCGACCGATGGGCGGCAAGAGGCGCGCGCCTTTCCTGAAATTCCCGATCTTGTTTGCGCAGCGGCAAATTCCGTCTGCCAGGCCAGGATAGAACGACCGAAGTGGCAGCCGTCGACATGACCTGTCACGTCCGCCCGTAGCTTTCATTTCAGGGGATATCATGGCAATTCCACGCACGCGGCCAAGCGCCTATCCGGCAGTTCTCTCTTACGGTTTCCGGCCATTTTTTCTCCTCGGTTCCCTGCAGGCCGGCGCAGCTATCCTGTTCTGGCTGCCTTTGTTCTACGGCAAGCTCGAAGCCTCCAGCTTCTTCTCGCCCGTGGACTGGCATATCCACGAGTTGCTGTTTGGTTATCTGGCGGCTGTTGTGACGGGTTTCCTGCTAACTGCAATCCCGAACTGGACCGGACGTCTTCCCGTGCAGGGCCCTCCCCTGCTGGCGCTCGCATTGCTTTGGTGCGCGGGACGGTTCGTCGTCTTCTTTTCGGCGGAGACAGGCTGGTTGCTCGGCGCCGTCATAGACTGCGCCTTTCTTCTCGCGGTTGTCGCCGCCGTCGCAACAGAAATCATCGCCGGCCGAAACTGGCGAAACCTCAAGGTCCTTCTGCCTGTGACGGTGCTTCTGGCAGCGAATATGACGTTTCATGCCGAGGCGCACTATCAAGGCGTGTCCGACATCGGCCGCCGCCTCGGTCTTGGCGCAGCGGTGGTCCTCATCATGATCATAGGTGGCCGCATTATTCCCTCCTTCACCCGCAATTGGCTGGCGCGCGAGAGACCGGGACGGCTTCCGGTCCCGTTCGGCAGGTTCGACGTGGGAGCGATTACGCTCTCAGCAGCGGGATTGATGGCCTGGGCCTTTCTTCCAGACAGTGCTGGCACCGGGGCAATGCTGATCTTGGGGGCGATTCTCAATACCATCGGCTTGCCCGGTGGGCCGGAGACCGAGCGCTGCGCGATCCTCTGGTGCTGATCCTGCATGTCGCGTTCGCCTTCGTGCCGATCGGCCTCCTGATTGCCGGCCTCGCTGTCTTCGTGCCCGAGAAAGTGCCCGCAGTAGCCGGCATTCATGCGTTCGGCGTCGGAGCGGTGGCCTGCATGACGCTCGCCGTCATGACCCGCGCCACGCTCGGACACACAGGTCGCGAACTGCGGGCAAGCATCGGCACTTGTGTGATCTTTGTCGCGATCGCGCTTGCGGCCCTCTTTCGCATCGGTGCTGCATTCTCACCGGCGCAAGCGATGCTTCTGCACATTTCGGCGGCGCTATGGGTCGCATCCTTCATCGGCTACGCGGGCCTATTCGGCGGGATGCTCATTCGACCACGTTTGCAAGTGAGGCAGCCGAGAACCGCCGTTTGAAGGCCGACCGGCTCCTTAGACCAGGCAGCTCTCTCCCATGCACATTTCGCATGCCAATTTGCGCCAGCGCAAATTTCCAAGTCTCTCGGTCACGTAGAAGAGCGCAACGGTTGATGCCGTGATGAACAAAGAAAGGATCCCCCATGAAATTGCCACTGATCGCCGCGGCCATCGCCCTGCTCTCCATCGCCGGTGCGGCAAATGCCGAAGAACATGTCGTGCAGATGCTGAACAAGGGAGAGAAGGGCTCAATGGTCTACCAGCCTGCCTTTGTTCGGGCGGCGCCTGGAGACACGATCAAGTTCGTGCCGACCGACAAGTCCCACAACGCCGAAAGCATCAAGGGCATGATCCCGGACGGAGCTGAAGCTTTCAAGGGCAAGCCCAACGCGGAAATTGCCGTGACCGTGACCCAGGAGGGGGTCTATGGCGTGAAGTGCGCTCCACACTACGGCATGGGCATGGTCGCACTGATCGTGGTCGGTAAGCCTATCAACCTGGCAGCAGCGGAAGCCGTCAAGCAGGTCGGAAAAGCCAAACCAGTATTCGCCGAACTGTTCGCCGAAGTGACCAAGACCGCCTCTAACTAACCTTTTTCACAGATCCCCTCCGGTTCGGCGGCCGGGGGAAGGCCGGGTGGACCAGGGGAGAGGTCCAGCCCGGCCTATTTCATTCCCGATTTCATGCAGCAGAGCCGATGCCCTCCGATCTGATGGGAGTTGCCCTCTCTCAGGCGCGGCTTCCCATCCGGTTCGGCGTCCACGTTGGTACATGCAGTCTCCAAAACACAGAAAATTGCATCAACGTTTTGGATTTGCGTTAGCGCAAAGACTTGGCCGGAGCCGAGACTATTCTGACGACATCGAATGGCCGAAACCAAGGAGATGGAAATGCTTACGAGACGCGAAGCTTTGTTGGGTTCTGTTCTTACCGCAGCCGCGGTCGCCACTGTTGGTGCAATGCCGGCCGTGGCAAGCGCCAAGGATGTCGCCGGGCTGCCCCGTGAAAAGGTAACCATGGTCCCGCCGCCGTTCGTCCATGCTCATGATCAGGTCGCCAAGGGCGGTCCAAAGGTCGTCGAATTCATCATGACGATCGAGGAAAAGCCGGTGGTTATCGACGCCGACGGCACGCAGCTCAATGCAATGACCTACAACGGCTCGATTCCCGGTCCTCTGATGGTCGTGCATGAAGGCGACTATCTCGAGCTCACGCTCGTCAACCCCGACACCAGCACCCTCGCCCACAACATCGATTTCCACGCCGCTACCGGCGCGCTTGGCGGTGGCGAATTGACGCTGGTCAATCCGGGCGAGCAGGTCACGCTGCGCTTCAAGGCGACCCGGAGTGGAACGTTCGTCTACCACTGCGCACCCGGCGGCGCGATGATCCCATGGCACGTGGTGTCGGGCATGAGCGGGGCGGTGATGGTGCTGCCGCGCGACGGCCTCAAGGACGACAAGGGCAGGCCGGTCCGCTACGACCGCATCTATTACGTCGGCGAGAACGATTTCTACATCCCGCGCGACGAGCAAGGGCAATTCAAGAAGTACGAGTCGGCCGGCGACAATTACGAAGAAACCATGAGGGTCATGCGCGGGCTGATCCCGACGCATGTCGTGTTCAACGGCAAGGCCGGTTCCTTGACCGGGGACAATGCCATGAAGGCAAAGGTCGGCGAAACGATATTGATCGTTCATTCGCAGGCGAACCGCGACACGCGTCCGCACCTGATCGGCGGGCATGGCGACTTTGTCTGGGAACAGGGCAAGTTCGCCAACCCTCCCGCGAAAGACCTGGAAACCTGGTTCATTCGTGGCGGATCGGCCGGCGCGGCGCTCTACACGTTCCTGCAGCCAGGCATCTACGCCTATGTGAACCATAATTTGATCGAGGCAGTCGAACTCGGCGCGACCGCGCACTTTACCGTCGAGGGAAACTGGGACGACGATCTGATGATGCAGGTCGAACCGCCCAAGGCGATCGCCTCGTAGACGGGAGATCCGATCCTCAGTGCAACCCGGCGGCGGAGCCAAAGGGTTGTACTCGCAGCCGGACTTGATGCCATGTCCTTCGACCCTGTCTTCACCTTCGGGACAATTGCGGCTGCCACACTGATCAGCATGGGCATAGCCCATACGTTCGGCGAGAGTCCCCTGAAGTTCTCCCAACCGGTCGCCGTAAGCGAACTGGTGGTCCTGGGACCCGGCTCGTTTGAGCACCCACAGGCTGGGGAATTCCTCAAGGAGAACCATCCTGTCGCAGCGCCCGTCGTGCAAACCTCCATCGACGCGCCACTGGAAATCATGAAATACCAAGTCAGTGTATCGGAATATGGACGTTGTGTGGCGGACGGCGCCTGCAAGCCAGCAGACGCACGCAATGTCGGACACCTTCCGGTCACCGGTGTGAGCTATCTCGATGCCGAAGCCTACGCGAGGTGGTTCTCGGCGCGGACAGGAGGGACATGGCGGTTGCCGACAGACGTGGAGTGGGCCTATGCGGCCAGTGAACGGTTCCGAGGTGACATTGAGGGCGGCGAAAGCGACCCGAACAACCCGGCGCGCCGGTGGCTGACACAGTATCGCCTGGAGGCCTCGCTCGGACGGAAACCTGATCCAGAGCCGAGGGCTCAAGGGTCCTTCGGTACCAATTCAAAAGGCCTAGCGGATATTGCGGGAAACGTCTGGGAATGGACCTCGACATGTTATTCCCACGCCACGATAGATATTGATGGTAAGCGGACCGCGAGTTCGATCGACAATTGCGGCGTGCACGTCGTTGAGGGGTTCCACCGCACCTATATGTCGAACTTCATCCGGGACGGAAAGAGCGGCGGTTGCGCAGTCGGCACGCCGCCCGACAATCTGGGTTTCCGGCTTGTCCGCGACCAGCCCAGTCTCGTGCAGGTTGCCCTTCGACGCCTGGGCTTCTCCTGACAGCATAAACAAGAGTGCATGATGACATTGAAATCAGCTTTGGATCGGGCGCGCCCGATCGCGGAACAGCCTCTGAACCATACTGGCGTCGATCGAAAGTCTGTCGGAAAACTGGTCCGCGAATTCTACGCAAAAGTCAGAAGCGACGAGCGTCTGGGGCCGATTTTCGCGCGCGAGATCACCGGCGACCGGGAGCCCCATCTCGAGAAAATGACGGACTTCTGGTGTTCCGTCATCCTCAAGAGCGGCGATTATCACGGACGCCCGGTGCCGGCGCACCTCAAACTCAAGGACGTTACCGAGGCCGATTTCGAGATCTGGCAGGGCCTGTTCGGCCAGACGGCGGCTGAACTCTTCGCTCCGGAGCTGGCGGCGGTGTTTGTCGACCGAGCCGAGCGGATCGCGACAAGCCTGAAGCTGGCGATGTTCTTTCGTCCCGCTCCCGCCGAGACCGTCTGTGGCGAACAGGCTGGCCTCGGCGAAACTCGGCCGGTTTTGATTTCGCGCAAGGAATGCACCCCGAGAGATTCCTAATTTCGTCGCATGGCACTCAATCTCTTCGTCGGCACGATCGTCATAAGCATGACGGTCCTGATTCATACCTTCGGTCTGATCGCCGTTACCCATGCGATGGGGCACCTGGTGGCACGGTTTCGCATGCACGGTCGCCGCAGCCGTATAGTCGCGATGATCAGTGTAGTGATGGGGCTGTTTGCCATCATAACCACTGAGGTTTGGCTATGGGCAGGGCTCTATCGATTGCTCGATATCTTTGCCGACTTCGAAACCGCAC
Organism: Mesorhizobium sp. M6A.T.Ce.TU.016.01.1.1; assembly: GCF_003997065.1. Lineage (NCBI taxonomy): Bacteria > Pseudomonadati > Pseudomonadota > Alphaproteobacteria > Hyphomicrobiales > Phyllobacteriaceae > Mesorhizobium > Mesorhizobium sp. M6A.T.Ce.TU.016.01.1.1. The sequence goes on from NZ_RZTJ01000008.1 coordinate 164,381, forward strand.
TGTATTTCTCGACCATTACCTTTTCGACGGTCGGCTATGGCGATGTCGTACCCGCTCACGGGTGGCGCGTGCTGGCGGCGCTCGAGGGGGTGAACGGGTTTCTGCTCATTGGCTGGTCGACCGCCTATCTGATCGCGGCTGGCACCCGAATCGGCCCATTCAAGACCGGGGAGCATTTCTGATCAGGTCGGTGCTCAGACTGCCACCGAATGCTTGGCTTTACCGGTTTCGAAATATTTGTCGAACCTGGCCGCTATACTGCGAACAAAGGGACGATTTTCCACCGGCACTACGAAACTGTCGCCATTCAGTTCCAGCAACCGAGCAGGATCACGAAGGGCGACGGAACTCGCCTGGAGCAGAAGCTTCTGGCCGATTTCGCCGAAGCGTTCGACCAGATCGATCGCCGAGAAGGCGAAATCGCACATCAGCCTTTCGATAATCCAGCCGCGCACGCGGTCATCTTCCGACAACTCGATGCCGCGCACGGCAGCCAGACCTCCCTGCTCCACCATGCGTCCGTATTCGGCGGTCGCCGGCATGTTCTGTGCATAGCCCTGGCGGAACTGGCTGATCGATGAAGGACCAAGCCCGATCAGTGTCTCACAGCGATCCTCGGTATAGCCCTGGAAGTTCCGGTGCAAGGTTCCGGTCCGTGCCGCAACGGCCAGCGCATCACCGGATCTGGCGAAATGATCGAACCCCACGGGTTGATACCCTGCCTTCAGCATAAGGCCAGCGGCAATTTGCGATTGAGCGAAGCGTTCGACCGAATTCGGCAGCCACGCTTCGTCGATCATCGTCTGGTGCTTCTTGAACCAGGGCACATGCGCATAGCCGAAAAGCGCCATCCTGTCCGGCTCCAGAGTCAGCGCCTGCGCCACGGTGGAGGAGACGCTGTCCCGGGTCTGATGCGGCAAGCCGTAGAGCAGGTCGAGATTGACTGATTCGACGCCGCGCGAACGAACGCCCTCGACAACCGCTTTGGTCTGCAGAAAGCTCTGCTCGCGGTTGATCGCCTTCTGCACCTTAAGATCGAAATCCTGGACGCCGAGGCTCGCCCGCGTCATGCCGATTTCGGCGAGTGCACCGAGGCGAGCATCGTCCATATCGTTGGGTTCGATTTCGACACTGATCTTGGCGCCGGGAAGAAACTCGAAACTGTTGCGCAGGACGGTTCCCAGCGCCACCATATCCTCGGGTTTGAGCATCGTCGGCGAGCCACCGCCGAAATGGACGGCACCCACCCGGCCCTTGCCTCCGACAAGACTGGCGACGGTAGCTATTTCAGCGTGCAGTGAGCGCAGATACGTGGTCACCGGTTCGTAATGGCGTGTCTGCTTGGTGTGGCACGCACAGAACCAACAAAGCTTGTCGCAGTAGGGGATGTGCAGGTACAGCGAGATCTCGCAGCCATCATCGAGCCCCTGCAGCCAACCACGATAGACGGCAGCATCAACGCCTGAATGAAAATGCGGCGCGGTCGGGTAACTGGTGTAGCGGGGGACATTCTCGCCAAGTCTGGCAGCCATTTCCGGTCGCATGTCGCCTTCCATCATCCTTGCAAGGCTGAATTCTGGCTGCAGATCCGCACCGTCGCCTTGATTTCGGTCAAGGCCCTCCGCGGACAAACTGCCGCAACAGATTTTCTGCCGCCGATGCTATCTTACGGGCACCTTGGATCCGTCGGGACGATTATGATGACAGTGCGGCAGGACGTTCACAGTGCCGATATTCTTGTGCTTTGCCAGTCTTGCGAGGCACGGCATCGCGGCGTCTGCGGTGCGCTCGATCCCGACCAGTTGGTCGGGCTCGCCAAGACCTCGTCGAGGCACAAGATCGAGCCGGGGATCGAACTGATTGGCGACGCCGAGACCGTCGACAGCTTTTCGAATGTGCTTTCGGGCGTGGTGAAGCTGACAAAGAGCCTTTCGGACGGACGCCAGCAGATCGTCGGCCTTCAGTTTGCGCCCGACTTTCTGGGACGGCCGTTCAAGGTGGAAAGCGCGATCAACGCGGAAGCCGCCACCGCCGTTTTCCTGTGTTCGTTTCCGAAGGCCGCCATCGAACGGATGATGAAGGAATCGCCGGAGCTCGAACATCGCATGCTCAAGCAAACGCTGAACGAGCTCGATCAAGCACGCGAGTGGATGGTGACGCTGGGACGCAAGACCGCTTCGGAAAAGGTGGCGAGCTTTCTGCTGATGATCGCCAGGAACATCGATCCCACGGTCGACCCCACCGCCAAGTCGGCGACTTTCGACCTGCCGATGACACGCTCCGACATTGCCGATTTCCTCGGCCTGACGATCGAGACGGTGAGCCGCCAGCTGACCAGGCTAAGAACGGACGGCGTGATCCGGATCGAGAACAACCGGCATGTGACGGTCGATAGTCTCAGCCGGCTGGAGCGACGCTCCGGCGCCTAGACTACGCCCTGATCGACGATTCCGATCGCCGGCAAGACATGCTCGCGCTCAAACGCGATATGACGGCGCATGCTTTCGAAAAAGCCGCGCAGCATGAAGCCGACCGCTTCGGCATTCTCGACTGTCTCACCATGGCCGACCGCCAGCAGGATTTCAGTCACCTCGCCGGCAAAGCATTCATCTTCGACGTGTTCGGCGCGCAATCGCCGGGTTGAGGCAAGGTTGGCATTGCCGCCGCTTGTAGCGACTTCATAGGCGGGGAAGATGATCGTTTCTTCATATTGATGAATATTGCGCAACAATGGGACGATTGCGTTGGCTGTGCCAAGGCACTTCGGCGATCGACGTTCGGCAAGGCGTCCGCGATTTTCTCCAGAGCACCACAGAGCTGCAGTTTCTCCCTGTGCGCGTACTGCGCTTGGGATTGCCTCTCTGCCGGATTGGCCAGCTAGCATCGAATTCTCGCGGCGCACTTCGAACAGCGACGATCCCCGCTCTTTCTCTTCGTTCAATGGCCGCCTCCAACTCGTTCGCAAAACCAACGCTGCCCAATCCAAAACCATGCAGCTTTGATTTGAATCAAGGCGGCGAGGATGCAGCCGCGGAATTGGTGTTGCTGCGGATTGGCGTCCGCGCATCGGAATCCGACATCGGGGACTGTCATGAAGTTCGGCACAGAAATCGTCGCTTTGGGCCTTTTCGCGTTTGTGGCTCTAGTGGCCGCCGGCTTCGGTGTGGACGAGCCGTTTCGCCAGCACATGTGGGTGCTTTTCTTCTTGCTGCTTGGCTTTGTCATCGTCCTCCTGCGCAACACCAGCTTTGCGCCGGCCGCATCGGTCGATCCTTCTGCCTACATGGACGGGCCAATCCGCTGCGGCGCCATCGCCACCATGTTCTGGGGCGTTGTCGGCATGCTTGTGGGTGTGGTCATCGCGCTGCAGCTCGCCTACCCGGATCTCAACATCGAGCCCTGGTTCAACTTCGGCCGCCTGCGGCCATTGCACACATCCGGCGTCGTTTTTGCCTTCGGCGGCAACGCGCTCATCTGCACGTCCATGTATGTCGTGCAACGCACCAGCCGCGCCCGGCTGTTCGGCGGCAATCTCGCCTGGTTCGTGTTCTGGGGTTATCAGCTTTTCATCGTCATGGCCGCGACCGGCTACCTGCTCGGCATCACCGAGAGCCGCGAATATGCCGAGCCCGAATGGTATGTGGACATATGGCTGACCATCGTCTGGGTCGCCTACCTCGTCCTGTTCCTCGGCACCATCCTGAAACGCAAGGAACCGCATATCTACGTCGCCAACTGGTTCTATCTGTCCTTCATCGTGACCATCGCGATGCTGCACCTGATCAACAACCTATCGATGCCGGCGTCTCTCCTGGGCTCGAAGAGCTACTCGGCCTTCTCCGGCGTCCAGGACGCCTTGACGCAATGGTGGTACGGGCACAATGCCGTCGGCTTTTTCCTGACAGCCGGCTTTCTTGGCATGATGTATTATTTTGTGCCCAAGCAGGCGAACCGGCCAGTCTATTCCTACCGGCTGTCTATCATCCACTTCTGGGCGATCATCTTTCTCTATATCTGGGCTGGGCCGCATCACCTGCACTACACCGCCCTGCCCGACTGGGCGCAAACGCTCGGCATGGTGTTTTCGATCATGCTTTGGATGCCCTCCTGGGGAGGCATGATCAACGGCCTGATGACGCTGTCCGGCGCTTGGGACAAGCTCCGCACCGACCCGATCATCCGCATGATGGTTATGGCCATCGCCTTCTACGGCATGTCGACCTTTGAAGGTCCGATGATGTCGATCAAAGCCGTCAATTCGCTGTCGCACTACACCGACTGGACCATCGGGCATGTCCATTCGGGCGCGCTCGGCTGGGTAGGCATGATCTCGTTCGGCGCGATCTACTACATGGTGCCGAAGCTGTGGAACCGTGAACGGCTCTATTCGCTGCGGCTCGTCACCTGGCACTTCTGGCTGGCGACCCTCGGGATCGTCGTCTACGCCGCGGTGATGTGGGTTTCCGGCATCATGCAGGGCCTGATGTGGCGCGAGTACGATGAGCAGGGCTTCCTGGTCTACTCGTTCGCCGAGACCGTGGCCGCCATGCATCCCTACTACGTCATGCGCGCCGTGGGTGGCGCGATGTATCTCGCCGGTGCTGTCATCATGACCTGGAACATCACCATGACTATCCTCGGCTACCAACGCGAGGAGGAGCCGATGCCAGCCTCCATCCCCTCCCTTCAGCCCGCACAATAAGGAGCCAAAATGGGCTTGATGGACAAACACGCGATCATCGAGAAGAACGCCACGCTTCTTCTCGTTGGTTCCCTCCTGGTGGTGACAGTCGGCGGTATCGTCGAAATCGCACCGCTCTTCTATCTCGACAACACGATCGAGAAGGTCGAGGGCATGCGGCCCTATTCGCCGCTCGAACTCGCCGGGCGCAATATCTATGTGCGTGAGGGCTGCTACCTCTGTCACAGCCAGATGATCAGGCCGTTCCGTGACGAAGTCGAGCGCTATGGTCACTACAGCCTGGCGGCCGAGTCGATGTACGACCACCCGTTCCAGTGGGGATCGAAGCGCACGGGGCCGGACCTCGCCAGGGTCGGAGATCGCTACTCGAACGAGTGGCACGTTCAGCATCTTATCGAACCGCGTTCGGTGGTGCCGGAATCGATCATGCCGAGCTATGCCTTCCTGAAGGATACCGCGATCGAGGTGAAGGACTTCTCGACGCACCTTATCGCAAACAGGCGTGTCGGTGTCCCCTACTCCGAAGACATGATCGCTCACGCCAGAGATGACATGATCGCGCAGGCCGATCCCAATGCCAACACATCCGAGCTGGAAGGCCGCTATCCGAAGGCGAAGCTCGGCGACTTCGACGGCAATCCGCAACAGGTCAGCGAGATGGATGCCCTGGTCGCTTACCTGCAGATGCTCGGCACGCTGGTCGATTTCAAGACCTACGACGAAGCCGCTGGCTACCGCTGAGGAGAAGGACCATGGATTACCACTGGATGAGAGAGTTCGCCGACAGTTGGGCCCTGCTCGCCATGGCGCTTTTCTTCGTCGGAACGGTCGCCTTCGCATTCCGTCCCGGGAGTGGCAAGCAGGCCGATGAAGCCGCCCGCATTCCTCTGAAGGACGACTGATCATGAGCGATGAACATATCGACGAAGTGTCGGGCATCTCTACCACCGGCCACGAGTGGGATGGTATCAGGGAGCTCAACAACCCACTTCCGCGCTGGTGGGTCACAACGTTCTACATCACCATCGTCTGGGCGATCGGCTACACCATCGCCTATCCGGCATGGCCGATGCTGACCTCGGCGACCAAGGGCGTGCTTGGCTATTCGAGCCGCGGCGACGTCAACAACGAGCTTGCTGCGGCCGAGATCGCCAAGGCGAAATATGCCGCAGCGATACAATCGAAAACCGTCTCGGAGATTGCCGGCGACGACGCGTTGCGCGAATTCGCTGTTGCCGCCGGCAGCGCTGCGTACAAGGTCAATTGCGTGCAGTGCCACGCTTCCGGCGCCCAAGGGTCCAAAGGCTTTCCCAACCTCAATGACGATGACTGGTTGTGGGGCGGCACGGCCGAGCAGATCCAGCAAACGATCACGCACGGCATACGCTTCGTATCCGTCCCGGATACACGACTGTCGGAAATGCCGGCTTTTGGCGAGATCATCACCGGGGACCAGGTCGCACAGGTCAGCACCTATGTCGCCAGCCTGTCTGGCCCGGTTCAAGATGCAAAACTGGTCGAGCCAGGCGCCAAGGTTTTCGCCGAAAACTGCGTGGCCTGCCACGGCGACAATGCAAAAGGCAACAAAGAGCTCGGCGCCCCTGATCTGACCGATGCGATCTGGCTCTACGGATCCAACGAAACCGCAATCGCCGCGCAGGTCCGCGCACCCAAGCACGGTGTGATGCCGGCCTGGGTTGAGCGTCTCGGTGAGACCAAGGTCAAGGAGCTCGCGGTCTACATCCATTCGCTTGGCGGTGGGGAATAGAGGGGGGTCCTATTCCCGGCCCTTCGCCAGCCAAGCGACGAGGCCCGGCTTGCGCCGGGCCTCGATTGCATTTGATGTCCGACGATTGACTTGCATCAACGCGCAGCAGGCTGCCCCGCCGCAAAGCTTGAGTTCAACGCGGCATTTCGCGCACCGGCCAAACAACTAAGTCCGACTGCGCGCCCCGAAATCGTAAGCTGCGCGACTGGAGACACTGGTGCTGGATAATACGCAGGTAGAACGGCTCGAAGCCGAGGCGGTCAACTCCGCCAAGGTCCGCCAGCCGCTGTATGCACCGCGCAAGAAGATCTTCCCCAAGCGCGCCTCGGGCAGCTTTCGCCGCTTCAAATGGCTGGTGATGGCGATCACCCTGGGCATCTACTACCTGACGCCCTGGCTGCGCTGGGATCGAGGTCCGTTTGCTCCCGATCAGGCCGTGCTGATCGATCTTGCTAACCGCCGCTTCTATTTCTTCTTCATCGAGATTTGGCCGCAGGAATTCTACTATGTGGCCGGTCTTCTCGTTATGGCCGGCATCGGCCTTTTCCTGATCACATCCACAGTTGGCAGAGCCTGGTGCGGCTATACCTGCCCGCAGACCGTATGGGTCGATCTGTTTCTGGTTGTAGAGCGTGCGATCGAGGGAGATCGCAACGCCCGCATAAAGCTCGACGCCGGACCGTGGACTGCGCGCAAGTTTGTGCTGCGTGTATCGAAACACGCCATCTGGCTGGTCATAGCGGCAGCGACCGGCGGTGCCTGGATCTTCTATTTCGCCGATGCGCCAACGCTGATTGGCGAGGTCTTCACCGGCACCGCTGCGCCGGTCGCCTACATCACCATCGGCGTGCTGACGGCAACCACCTACACATTCGGCGGGCTGATGCGCGAACAGGTCTGCACCTATATGTGCCCGTGGCCGCGCATCCAGGCGGCCATGCTCGACGAAAATTCGCTGACCGTGACCTATAATGACTGGCGCGGCGAACCTCGGTCGCGGCACGCCAAGAAGGTCCAGGCCGCGGGGCAGCCGGTCGGAGACTGCGTCGATTGCAATGCCTGTGTCGCCGTCTGCCCGATGGGGATCGACATTCGCGATGGCCAGCAGCTCGAATGCATCACTTGCGCGCTGTGCATCGATGCCTGCGATAGCGTCATGGACAAGCTCGGCAAGGAGCGCGGGCTGATCTCCTATGCGACGCTGTCCGATTACAACGCCAACATGGCGGTGGCGACAGCAGGCGGGTCTTGCTCGGTGAACCCGTCGCTCGTCCGGACCGACGGCGGCGCTTTCTCCGACAGGTTAGCCCATTTCCATATCCGCAAGATCTTTCGGCCGCGCACCTTCATCTACATGGGTGCATGGTCGGCGGTCGGCATTGCGCTGCTCTATTCGCTGCTGACGCGCGACCGGCTCGAGGTCAATGTTCTGCACGACCGCAATCCGCAGTTCGTCACGCTGTCCGACGGTTCGATTCGCAACGGCTACACCGTCAAGCTGCTCAACATGATCCCCGAGCCAAGGACGATCGTTGTCACGATGCAGGGCCTGCGGGGAGGCGAAATGAGCGTCGTTGGTATCGACCTTCCCGCAGACCGGTCCTTCGCCGTCGCGGTCGAACCCGACCGCCTGAAGATGCTGAAGGTTTTCGTGCGCCAGCCGGCGGACCAGGTCGGAAGCGCAACACAAACCTTCAAATTCCGCGTCGAGGACAAGGCGAGTTTCGAAACGGACGAATACACCGCCACCTTCAATGCCCCGGAGATCACCAGATGAGCGCCAATGCGCGACGGCCCCGCGAATTCACCGGTAGGCATATGTTGGCCACCATTCTCGCCTTTTTTGGTGTGGTCATCGCAGTCAATCTGACGATGGCGACATTCGCCAGCACAAGCTGGACCGGCCTTGTCGTCGAAAACACCTATGTGGCCAGCCAGCAATTCAACCGAAAGGCCGAAGAAGGCCGCGCACAGGCGGCGCTCGGCTGGACTGGCAAATTGACGATCTCTTCGGGGGAAGTCCGCTACAGTCTCAGCGATGCCGCCGGCAAGCCGGTTCCCTTGCGCAGTGTCAAGGTGCTGTTTCGTCATCCCGCCTACGAGGGCGCGGACAAAGCCGTTACTCTCGCCGCTGCCTCGGGCCAGGAATTTGCCGCGCAGCACACGCTAAGGGATGGCGTCTGGATCGTCGAAGTCGACACCGATGCCGGTCTGGCAGAGCCTTATCGCGAAGTTCGCCGGATCATGATTTCCCAGGGAGCACTGCGATGAGCTGCTGTGCGCCGGGCGCTGAAATGGCGCTGGATCTGGACGGAGCGACATCCAGCTTGCCATCGAGCCAGGAGATCAGGTTGGCAAGCCGCTCGCTTGGCAATGACCTTCGCCAGACCGATCTGTCGGTGCCGACGGTTCACTGCGCGGCCTGCATCCAGGCGATCGAGACGGCTCTCGGGAAGCTCGATCGCGTCGAGCGCGCTCGTGTCAACCTTTCGACCAAACGGGTCTCGGTCCAGTGGCGTGGGAACGAGGCTCCTCCCATCGTCGCTGCACTAGAGCTGCTGGGCTACCCGGCGCATCTTTTCGACCCCGAGGTTCATGAAAAAGACAAGACGCTTTCGGAACTGATCCGCGCCGTCGCGGTCGCCGGCTTTGCTGCGGGCAACATCATGCTGCTTTCCGTCTCGGTCTGGTCAGGAGCTGAAGGCGCGACGCGTGACCTGTTCCATTGGGTCTCAGCGCTGATCGCCATCCCGGCGCTCGCCTTCGCCGGCGGAATCTATTTCCGCTCGGCATGGAATGCGCTGCGTCACGGTCGCATGAACATGGACGTGCCGATTGCGGTTGGCGTTTCACTCGCCTACGCGATGAGCCTCTACGAGACCATCAACCATGGAGACCACGCCTATTTCGACGCGTCGGTGTCGCTGCTGTTCTTCCTGTTGATCGGCCGCACGCTGGATCACGTGATGCGCGAGCGTGCCCGGACCGCCGTGAACGGCCTGTCACGGCTGGCGGCGCGGGGCGCCATGGTGCTGCGCGAGGATGGTTCGCGCGACTACCTGCCGGTTGAGGAGATCGAACCCGGCTTGCAGCTGCTGATCACCGCCGGCGAAAGGATTCCCGTCGACGGCAAGATCATTCGAGGCTCTTCGGATCTCGATTGTTCACTGGTTTCCGGTGAGAGCACACCCAGAGCCGTGGCGTCAGGGGAAACCGTGCAGGCCGGCACACTCAATCTCACGGGCCCGCTGACCATCGAAGCAACAGCCGCCGCAAAGGATTCCTTCCTGGCCGAAATGGTCCGGCTGATGGAAGCCGCCGAGGGCGGTCGCGCGCATTATCGCAGGATCGCCGACCGCATTTCAGCGCTCTATGCTCCAGTGGTCCATCTGACCGCCTTCGTGACGTTCCTTGGCTGGATGGCGGCGACCGGCGATTGGCACCAGGCAGTAACGATCGCCATCGCCGTTCTCATCATCACCTGCCCGTGTGCGCTCGGTCTCGCCGTGCCGATCGTGCAGGTGGTCGCTGCGCGGCGTCTGTTCGAAAGCGGCGTCATGGTCAAGGATGGTTCGGCCATGGAGCGCCTGGCGGCGATCGACACGGCGGTGTTCGACAAGACAGGAACGCTTACGCTCGGACAGCCCCGGCTCGTCAACGCGTCGTCCATCGATCCGGCCATGCTGGCAATCGCTGCCGACATGGCGGCGCATTCTCGCCACCCGTTCTCAAGGGCCATAGCCGGCTCTGCGGGCTTTGCCGGCGAGCCGAAGCTCGAGTCCGTCAGCGAGCACCCTGGTTTCGGGATCGAAGCCACCGCCGCTGGCAGCACCTGGCGGCTTGGCCGGCGCGGCTGGGCCGGGTGGAAGGCCCGAACCGGCGGCGAAAGCAGATACGGCGGAACGGTTCTGACCAAAGATGGGATCATTGTCGCGTCCTTTGCTTCGAGGACGCGCTGCGTGCAGACGCCAGAGCGGCCGTCGGGCAATTGAACAACGCCCGGATTTCCGTGGAAATGCTGTCGGGCGATACCGCAGCTGCCTGCGGCGAGGTCGCGGCGACGTTGGGCATCCATCACTTTGTTCCGGCGCTGCTTCCTTCGGGCAAGGTCGAGTATATCGAAACGCTGTCGAAGGACGGCCACAAGGTGCTGATGGTTGGCGACGGCCTCAACGACACCCCTGCGCTGGGCGCGGCACACGTCTCGATCGCTCCAGCCACGGCGGCCGATGTCGGCCGCAAAGCAGCGGATTTCGTGTTCCTGCGCGAAAGCCTTTCGGCAGTACCCCTTGCCCTCGACATCTCGCGAAAGGCCGGACGACTGATCCGGCAAAACATCGCCATAGCAATCGTCTACAACACCATCGCCGTGCCGATCGCCATCCTGGGGCACGTCACGCCGCTGATCGCGGCAATCGCGATGTCGGCTTCGTCGCTGCTTGTCATTGGCAATGCGCTGAGGCTGCAAGGCTCTGCCGCGAGCCCACCGGAGACGATTCGTACGCGCGGCAAACGTTCCAGTATCGGCGCATTGGCACGATCCTCATGACGACGCTTGTCTATCTCATACCCGTAGCTCTTTTTCTCGGCGCGCTGGGTCTGTCCGGCTTCCTGTGGGCCTTGAGGAGCGGTCAATACGAGGATCTCGACGGAGCCGCCGAGCGGATCCTTATCGATCGGGATGACAAGCTAGACAACTGATCGGGAGCCAAGGTGCGGATAACGCCGCTGGTACCGCAAACTTCGCCACTGCATGTGTCTGGCTCGAATATAAGACAGACCGGATGTTTGGCCGGCCGACGTTGCTGCTCCCAGAAAGTGACTCAGATCAAGGCACGCGACGCAGGGACCTCGATAATCAGGGAAGATGTTTGAGGAGGCAGGTATGCAAGCCGAAGCCATAATGACGACACCGGTCGTCGGAATAGAGCCGTCCGCGTCGATCACCGAAGCGGCCGGGCTGATGCTCTCCAAGAAGATCAGCGGCCTGCCCGTCATTCGCAGGGACGGTACGCTAGTGGGCATCGTCAGCGAAGGTGATTTCTTGCGCCGGGGAGAACTCGACACGAAGCGTAAGCGCTCGCGTTGGCTGGAGCTTCTTGTGAGCCCCGGGCGAGCCGCTGATGAATATGTTCAAGCCAACGGACGACGGATCGAGGAGGTCATGACAGAAGACCTCGTCACAGCATCCCCCGGGGCATCGATCGCCGAGATCGTCGAGCTCATGACGCGCCGCCACGTCAAACGCATTCCGGTTGTCGATGGGGGAAAAGTCGTCGGGATCATCACCCGCACCGGCCTTTTGCGTGCATTGCTCAACGTCCTGCCGGATGCGGGCCCGGCGTTCGTCGACGACGAACAGATCCGTCAGAAAATTATTGCCGAGCTTGCGACTCAGAAATGGGCCGGCAAGGAAATGATCTGCGTCACGGTGGGCAATGGCGTGGTCGAACTGAGCGGCGCGATCTTCGACGAACGCGAACGCCAGGCAGCCATCGTCGCCGCCGAAAACGTCGCCGGCGTCAAAGCCGTAAAGGATAACCTTTTCTGCGCGGAGCCGCTGTCGGTGGTGCTTGTCTCTTAGTTGCGGACTGCAGCATTGCGTGACCCCAGCATTCGAATTGGAAGAATGTCCGCATTGAACCTAAGTCGCAGCTACCGCTATTAATGGTCGAAGCAGCAACAAGGCGAATGCGATAAGCACCGCGCCCGCGACCCTGTCTGCCATCTCTCCGGCTCCGTTCAGACGCCTACCGAGCAAAAGCCACATTGACCCGGTGGCGGCTGTGGTCACCAAGAGTACGATCCAGAAGAAGCCCAGTTCGTACGGCCTCGCGTCCACCGGCACGATTGCCAGACAATAGATAAAGGCTTTCGGATTGAGGGCAGTAGTTACTATAACAGAAAGGCCATCCCCGTCTTCGGATGCGTCGATCTGGTCGCGGCCTATCAGACGCAGGCCAAGAATTACGAGCCATAGGGCTGCGACCAGCTTGAGTACCTGGATGGCGCCGGACGGCAGCAAGGGTCGCAGCGAAAACCAGCAGGCTGCTGCGATCCCGTATCCACAGGCCTGTGCGACCAAGAGTGCGATCGCCTTATCTCGCTTGGCCGCACCCGCCACCAAAAGAGCATTGGTTGGCCCGGGCGCAATAAAGAGCAGAAATGCTTCTAGAAGAAATAGATTGTCCAAACTGCCTGGTCCCATGGGATGCAAATCTATCGGCATAAGTTCCGTTTGCGTTCACTCGTCAGACGCATTTGTGGTGACCTTTCTAGCGTGGCCGGCTGCGTGTTGAAGCCGTGCGATCAGGTCGCGGTTGCGGCAGTAATCCGGCGGATCATCGGCTTGCTGGTGCTCGTCGAGCCAGGTCGAGCATTCGTCCTGATGGCCGCAGGAGCGGCAGCGATCCACCGCCCGATTGGTGACGGCCGCATGGTCCGCCACGACTTTCAATTGTCTGTCGACGCCGAGCCTCCGCATCATGCGGCCCATCAAGGCCGTCCTGGCGTCAATCGAAATCAGGTAGTCGAGAAACGTCATGTCGTTCACTCCTGCATTTTGGCAATCATTGCTACATTGGCGGCAGACGACATTGATCTTGGTCAACAGTATGCTCCGTTGCCGACTCGACAGGGGATCTTGCAAACGGGTGCGTTGTCGGTTGCCAACTTCAGAGCGCGAAAGCAGCGCCATCTTCGACGAAAACGGGTGCCGGATGGGGCTGATTCCGGCCCGTCGATTAGGGTGGTGAGTGGGTTCGACAGACCTTCAATACGACAGGAAGCGATTGATGCCGTTGTCTTCGATCAGCGTGCGGGTGACGCCGCCGAAGGCCCATTCCCGGAGGCGGCTATGGCCGTAAGCACCGGAGACGATCAGATCAGCGTGGATCGAGCGCGCAAACGCCAGCAGATGGTCGCCATCCGCCTCGCCAGTGAGCAGTTCTGTTTGTGGCATGATGCCATAGTTTTCTAGATAAGCCGCGACATCGGCGAGGCTGTATCGGGCGCTTTCGCTGCGGTCGGTATCGATCGTGGCGACGATGACCTCATTGGCCCGGGCCAGGAAAGGCAATGCATCCGCTATCGCCCGTCGCGCCTCCCTGGTGTCTTTCCAGGCGACCAACACGGTCTTTGCCAAAACGTGTTCGACATTGCTTGCGGCAACAAGGACTGGCCGGCCTGTGCCGAGAGCAAGGCTGCCGATATCCACGGCACGATAGACATTTTCTCCCTCCTCGCCGCTGGTAACGATGAGGTCGGCCGCGCGGGCGGAGACGCTAAGGAAGCGGGTCGGGTTGCAGACTTTCTGCCCCCACTCGCTGCTGATCGAAGCAGGAACCAGCCTCTCGAATTCGGCACGCAGTTCGGCAAGCCGCTTTTCGATTTCCGTCCGCTGGATCTGCATGATCTCGCCTTCATAGACCATGCCGTCGCCGGTCGCGACGAGCGGCGGGACGTCTGCAGCCGCCAGGCCGATAAGGTGAGTCCCGAAGCGTTCCGCAAGCTCGATCCCCAACTTCACCATGGATGTAGGAGGTGCATCTACGGCAAGGTTTAGAATAATTGACTTGTAGGACATCGCGGTCGCCTTTCGCTGGAGCGCTTGAATGCGATAATGAAGTGCATCCGCCGGCACTCGACGCCTTGATGCGAGTCAAAAACGCTACCTACCCAATCGGCCGCGGCTCGCTGTTTTGATCGGTTTGCATTGCTGGAAGAGATGTGCAGCAAAGCGATGAATGATAACTAGACTGCGTTGCGGGTTCCCCGATCAAAGGACTTCATTTGGACGACAAACAAACACGTGACTTATCAACCGGCGCTCGCGGTGAAGGGCCGGCCACGGCCGATCACGACCGGCTCTCCCTGATGTTCGAGCAGGCCCCGGGGTTCATGACGTTGATGCGTGAGCCGGGTCATGTCTTCGAATTGACCAATGCCGCCTATCAGCGCCTGATCGGTGAACGGCAGGTTATTGGAAAGTCGGTACGCGAGGCCCTGCCCGAGCTTGAAGGCCAAGGCTTCTATGAACTGCTGGACCAGGCATACGCAACTGGTGAACCCTATATTGGCCGGGGGGTGAAAGTCGCTCTTCGCAACAAGGATGACGAGCCGACCGCTGAGCATATCCTCGATTTCGTCTATCAGCCGATCAAGGCCGACGATGGTCGCATCACGGCTATTTTTGTCGAAGGCACGGACGTCAGCGAGCTTTCCTATGCAAACGCCGCCCTTCGATTGCGCGAAGATCATTTGCGCTCGATCCTGGCGACGGTGCCCGACGCAATGGTCGTCATCGACGAACAAGGCCGTATTCAGTCCTTCAGCACGGCTGCCGAAACACTGTTCGGTTACCAGTCCAGCGAAGTCCTCGGTCAAAATGTCAGTCTGCTCATGCCGTCGCCCTATCGCGAAGAGCATGACGCCTATCTGCACCGCTACCTTACTACCGGAGAGCGCCGGATCATCGGGCTCGGCCGCACGGTGACGGGAATGCGCAAGGATGGCTCGACCTTTCCCATGGAACTTTCGGTTGGTGAGATGCATCCCGGGACCGGCCGCTTCTTTACCGGCTTCTGCCGCGACCTGACCGAACGCCACAAGGCGGAAGCCAGAATACAGGAGCAGCAGCAGGAGCTTCTCCATATGGCGCGGTTTACCGCGCTCGGCGAAATGGCCTCGACGTTGGCACATGAAATCAACCAGCCGCTCACGGCCATTACGAATTACCTCAAAGGCAGCCGGCGGCTTCTCGAAAAGAGCACGGAAGAGAACGCGCCGATGTTGAGGGAGGCCGTCGAAAAAGCAGCGGAACAGGCCTTGAGGGCCGGAGATGTCATTCGCCACCTTCGCGACTTCGTCGCGAGAGGCGAGAGCGAGCGGCAGATCGAACGTCTGCCGGCGCTGATCGAGGAAGCCGCTTCGCTGGCCCTGGTCGGCGCAAGGGAAATTGATGTCCGCGTCACCTACCAACTCGATCCTGCAGCCGAACTCGTCTTGACGGACCGCATCCAGATTCAACAGGTTTTGCTCAACCTGATGCGCAACGCGGTCGAGGCAATGCAAGGCGTCCCACGCCGCGAGTTGCACGTGACGACCGTTGCCAGGGATGACGGGATGGCCGAGGTGAGTGTGATCGACACTGGCACGGGCCTGGCGCCGGAGGTCTCGGCTCAGCTTTTCCAGCCATTTGTCACCACCAAAAAGCAGGGCATGGGCGTTGGCCTCTCCATTTGCCGCACTATCGTCGAATCGCACGGTGGTCACATCTGGGCCGAGGCAATGCCCGCTGGAGGAACCGCTTTCCGGTTTACCCTGCGCATCGTGCAGAAGGAAGAAGTCGCCAATGGCCAGTAACGATCTTGTGCATGTGGTCGACGACGACGTCGAGGTTCGCAAGTCGCTTGGTTTTCTTCTGGCGACGGCGGACTTCGCCGTGCGCCTATACGAATCGGCGTCGGCTTTTCTGGCCACAGCGACGGGCAATCTCGACGGCTGTATCGTGACGGACGTTCGCATGCCCGGCATTGACGGGATCGAGTTCCTGCGACAGCTCAGATCCCGCGGACATTCGATCCCGGTCATTGTCATGACCGGTCATGCCGATGTTGCGCTCGCCGTTCAGGCGATGAAAGAAGGTGCCGCCGATTTCATCGAAAAACCTTTCGACGACGTTATTCTGATCGATGCGATCCGCTCTGCGTTGGGCAACCGCAACCAAGTCCATGCAGCTCACCCTCAATCCGCCGAGATACGTGCTCGCTTGTCGACATTGTCGGAGCGGGAGAAGCAGGTGCTGGACGGGCTGGTGTCGGGCCTGCCCAACAAGACGATCGCCTACGATTTGGGGATCAGCCCACGAACAGTCGAGATCCACCGCGCCAATGTCATGAGCAAGATGAATGCAAGCAGCCTGTCGCATCTCGTGCGGATGGCACTGATTGTCGAATCTCAAGCCTAAGGGTGGTCGCTAAGGGCGTCGCTCTTGCCGGCCGCAACCCGCTCCGGCGCCCACTCTCTCCAATGGGTCGGACGGATGTCGATACGCGCACCGGTCGCGGCATTCTTCCAGCCCTCCGTCCCTCGTATGCAGGGAAATACGAGCGCATGCTCGCCATCCTCGTCGAAGACGGCCAGTTCGAGATTGCGACCAAACGGAGCGCTTAGGATTGGCTTCCACATCCGCCTAGGATGCGCAGAGACAGCAAGCGCGCCTTGATCTGGATCATTTTCCGGAGTCGCCGAATGCGCGACTATGCGCCTCGCCGCCTGCGAGCCGGGCCGAAAGCACCCAGCAGGCCGCGAGACGTAGGAGATCGCACCGATGCTGATCCGCACACTTTCCGCGCTGGAATGTACGAAATTGCTGACAGCAAATCGTGTAGGCCGCCTGGCGTGCGCGAAGGACGGGCAACCCTATGTCGTGCCGTTATACTATGCGCATGCAGACAACCATCTGTACGCGTTCTCGATGCCTGGCAAGAAGATCGACTGGATGCGAGCCAATCCGCTTGTGTGCGTCCAGGTCGACGAACACGGCCAAGGTCGAGGATGGAAAAGCGTTGTTATCGACGGCCGATACGAAGAGCTGCCTGATAGGGTCGGTCACAAGGCTGAGCGCGACCATGCATGGACTGTGCTAAGCAAATACGCGAACTGGTGGGAGCCAGGCGCCCTCAAACCCGTGATACCTCCGATTTCAGACAGCGCGCCGCATGTTTTCTTCCGAATCCTGATCCAGCAGGTGTCGGGCAGGGAAGCAGGCGAGTAAACTGCCGCCCATGGATCCACTCATCGCCCGGCTGGGACTGGCCTTGGCAATTGGCCTGCTCGTCGGACTGGAGCGTGGCTGGCGGGAGCGAGGCGCTCCCGACCGCAGCCGTACGGCTGGAATTCGCACTTTCGGCATATCCGGCTTGCTCGGCGGCATTCTCGCAGCTCTGGCGGAAGCGCTTGGCGCGGTTTCAGTGCTGGTGGGAGGATTTGTCGCCTTCGCCGCGATCTTTGCGTGGTACAAGGCGCGCGAGGCGGCTCATGACAAGGATTTCAGCGTTACGGCAGTGATCGCCGCGCTCGGCGTTTTCGCACTCGGCGCGCTATCGGTCGCCGGTGACTATCGTGTTGCCGCTGCCGGAGGGGCTGCACTTGCGGCGGTCCTTGCCAGTCGCGAGATCCTGCACGGGCTCTTGAAGCGACTGACCTGGATCGAACTGCGCTCGGCGCTGATCCTGGCGGTGATGACGGCGATCGTCTTGCCCTTACTGCCAAACCGGACGATGGATCCTTGGGGCGGCTTCAACCCCTGGGAAATCTGGTCCCTGACGGTGCTGATGGCATCGATTTCGTTCGCCGGCTACGTTGCCGTCCGCGTTCTCGGAACCACACGTGGTCTGCTTGTCAGCTCGCTCGTTGGTGCAATCGTTTCGTCCACAGCGGTGACCGCGGCGCTTGCCCGCAACGCCGCGTCAGCGGGCGACGCTCTGCCACTCGCCGGAGCAGCTTCGCTGGCTGCGATGGTTTCGGTGCTGCGTGTTTGTGCCGTGGTTCTGATCATCGAGCCAAGCGTGTTTACGTCGGTCGGTATCCCGGCCATTGCTGCTGCGCTTGTTTTCGCTGCCTGCGGCGCAATCCTGTTGATCCGCAGCGGCGGGGATAGCAAAAGTGGCGGGCTTGCGCGAAACCCATTCGAATTGGGTCCGCTGCTGCTCTTCGCTCTGCTCTTTGCAATCGTCGCAACTGCGAGTGCAGCGTTGGCAGCTCAATTTGGCGGGCGCGGCTTGCTGGCGACCTCGGCGCTAGCCGGTGCGTTCGATGTTGATGTCTCGGTGCTCGGTGCGTTGCGTCTGGTCAAGCAGTCGGTTCCCGCCGAGACGATCGGGCAGGCCGTGCTGGTGGCGCTGGCGGCAAACGCGATCGGCCGCCTGTCATTGGCGGTATCTGCCGGTCCGATCGGGTTCTGGTTGCCTTTGGCCGGTGCAACCCTGATAGCTGCCGCAGTTGGTTATTTCGCCATGGCGCTGTGTGGCGTCTGAGCCCATTCAGATTCTCCACCACGTCTGTGACTTGGCTCTAGGTAGTTCCCCGTAGGGACATAACCGAATTTCGCAGCCTGCGGATTCGGGCGATTGCTGTGACACGGATTAACCGGGGAAACAGCCATGCACGCCTACACGACCTCGCGAATCGCAGCACAGTCACGGACGCCTCAGCCGCACCCGTCGGAGGTATTCCATCCGGCACTGCTGCAGCCACTCAGCTTCTTCTCCGCTGGTGCCGAAATCTATGCTCAGGGGGAAAAGGCTGGGGCCTTCTACCAGGTCGAGTTTGGCGCCGTGCGCATCTATCGCCTGCTCGCCGACGGCCGCCGGCAGATCAGTGCTTTCCACCTGGCTGGAGAGACTTTCGGCTTCGAAGCCGGCACGACGCATCATTTCTTCGCCGAAGCGGTCAACGCCACTGGCATCCGCGTCTTTCGTCTTGCCGCTGGGGCTGACATGTCTGGTCAACTGCTGCCGTTGGCGCTCAAAGGCCTGACAAGAGCACAGGAACACCTCCTGGTTCTAGGTCGCCAGAACGCCACAGAGCGCGTCGCGGCGTTCCTGGTCGATATGGCGGAGCGCCAAGGGGATCTGCGCCAGGTCGAGCTGCCGATGTCTCGTATGGATATCGGCGACTATCTCGGCCTCACCATCGAGACCGTGTCGAGGGTTTTCACCAAGCTGAAGGAAAGAGGCGTCATTCGTTTGATTAACCTGCGTTGCGTCGAAATCGTTAAGCAGGACGCGCTGCACCTTATGAGTGAATGAGTCCAACTCTGGTTATAGCAAGGAAACGCGCGGCTATGGGGGGAGCGAATAGGCTTCGAGCAATACGACCCGGGCCCCTTGCCGTTCCCGGCGGACAAGCCACTTTGCAGCACCATCGGCGACTCGATCGGCCCGAGATCAGCCGAATGACGAGCGCTTTGGAGTCTTTTGAGCCTTCGGCCGAAGGCAGAACCGCCTAATTGCACGTCGTTACCGCCGATTGCCGCATGCATCGTTCCAAGGTCTTTTGAAACCAGGGGTCTGGAGCTAGGTGTGACGGGTGCCATCAACGAGACGGAGAAAATTGACGAACAGGCCCAAAACCATTTCCTTCAAAACTAGCGGACTTAACCGACAACGTTCAATTCGATCTCGAAGAATTAAGCGTAAGTAATTCATATTTAATATTTTGGTGGGCCCGGAGGGACTCGAACCCCCAACCAAGCGGTTATGAGCCGCCGGCTCTAACCATTGAGCTACAGGCCCCACACGCGGCTGGATTAATGTTTTTCCCCGAGCCGCACAAGGCTTTCCTAACTGGCTGGCCGAGATCGCCCAAATCAGCCCATATTCAGACATTAGAGCGACGTGCGTCCACTTAGACGCACAAAGTACGCTCTAACGCTTTGAATCTACGCATCGTGCTTTCCGAAATCGATTCCGATTTTCGGGCCGACGCGGTAGTCGACAAGCGCGACTGGATCGCAGACCGAGGAGATTTTTATGACCAGACATCTTTTGCCCTTGGCGCTCGCCGCCGCAATCGCTTTTCCGGCGATGGCCGGCGCGGCCGATTCGCCGCCCCCGCCCCGCATCATCGTCACCGGCGAAGGCGAAGCGACCGCGGCCCCCGATCTGGCGCTGCTGACGCTCAGCGTCATGCGCGAAGCCAAGACCGCGCGCGCCGCGCTCGATGCCAACAACGACGCCATGGCATCCGTGATCGCAGCTATGAAGTCGGCTGGCATCAAGGAGCGCGACCTGCAGACAGCCGGCATCCAGATCAGCCCGCGCTACAACTATACCAACAAGCCGGACGGCAGCCAGGAAGCCGAACTCATCGCCTACCAGGTGACCAACACACTTTCGGTGCGTATCCGCGACATCGACAAAACAGGCGAGATTCTCGACAAGGCGGTATCGCTCGGCGTCAACCAGGGCGGCGGCATCTCGTTTTCCAACGAGAACCCGGCTGCCACCGTCGCCGAAGCCCGCAAAAAAGCGGTCGCCGACGCCATGGCCAAGGCCAAGACGCTGGCCGAAGCCGCCGGCGTCAACGTCGGGCGCGTGCTGGAAATCACCGACCAGAACGTCGCGCCGCCGCCGATACCGATGAACGCCAAGGCCTTCGACGCGGCCCGCGCATCGGTTCCGGTGGAGGCCGGCGAGAATTCCTACACGGTGCAGGTCACCGTCACTTTCGAGTTGAAGTGACCGTCGCCTGAAGGTCCGGCCCGTAGTTCAGCGTTGCTGAAGCGCGGGCAACCGGCAACATCGATCCTACTGCATCAAAAAACCCCGGAGGACTGATCCTCCGGGGTTTTTTCGAGCCGCACCCTTCCGTCTCAGCGGAAAGGGGCTCTGCTACTCCAGACCGACCTTCGCAGACGGTCATGTCCAAGCTGATCTTCGCAGAAGATCATGCTTCTGAGCTGATCCTTTCCGAAGCGGATTCGGAAAGATCATCCTTAAACAAGACCGCCGTTGCCGGTCGGCAACGTGCCGAACACTTACCGGTAGATAACTGGGCAGCCGCGCTCGTTGGCGAACACGATCACCACCCGATCGCCATACTGACGGCCCGCGACCTTGACCGTACGGCGGTTGACGTCGATGATGCGGGCGCGGCGCAGGCCCATGCGCTCGGCTTTGTTGACAGCGCGCTCCGGCGAGCAGGACCGGCGCCAGTAGCGGTCGCGGTCACGGCGGCGTTCGCGGTAGAAACCATCGTCGTCGCCGGTATAGACGCCGACGCGCGGATCGTCGTTATTGCCGAAGCCGAGATAGATGCTATCTGCATGAGCAGTGGCGGGGATAGCGGCAAGCGTGCCGAGGCTGATAAGCGCCGAAAGGGTCGCCGTCTTGATCGTGTTGAACATTGTCTTCTCTCCTTGTTCAGGGCTTCCGCCCGTCTGATCGAACCAATGGGCCGAGAACCAATACGCCTTGGTCGAACCGATGGGGAGGAGAATGCGCCTGCGTATCTGAACTTTTTACGAACCGGCCGTTCATTTCGGGTTCATGTGGCAACAAGAAATCGTTGCGCAGTCTTCTCCGCAATCCGGCTCTGAATCCTGGCCGGTTCTGAATTATCTGGCCGGTTCTGAACCATTTGGCCGGTTCTGAACTGAACTATTTGGCCGGTTCTGAACCATCTCGACAGAAACGCCCTGTCGCGCAGCCGGTTCCGGGACTTAAGGCCCGGAACCTAGGGCTCATCGTCCAGCATGTGCTCGAAATAGTCGTCCGGCTCGGCAAGATCGGTCTCGCTGGCGCTGACGCGGCCGCGCATCGAAATGCCGGCCTCATGCACCGTCTCGGCACTTCCCGACACCAGCCTGTGCCACCAGTAGAGATCGTGGCCCTCGGCGACCAGCCGGTAGGCGCAGGTTTTGGGCAGCCAGCTGATGGTGCGTACATTCTGCGGCGTCAGCCCGACGCAGTCCGGGACCCGCGCCAGCCGGTTGGCGTAGTCCGAGCAGCGGCAAGTTTCGGCATCGAACAGCCGGCAGCCGACGCTCGTCCAGTAGATCTCGCCGCTGTCTTCGTCCTCGAGTTTCGACAGGCAGCATTTGCCACAGCCGTCGCAAAGCGATTCCCACTCGGCCGGCGTCATCGCTTCGAGCGACTTGGTTTTCCAAAACGGCGTTTCCATCGACGGGATGTGGCCCCCACTGGCGTCAAGGTCAAGCACCGCAACAGGCGCAAACCCTGCAGCACCATAGGAATGACACGAAGTCGCCTTCAAAACGCCGGCCAATCGCCCTTCGCGGCCGTTAATGCCCGCTAACCGGAACCAATCCGGTTGATGAACAGTTTGGGCCGGGATGGGACGCCAAAAGGAGGATTTCTAATGAAACGCCAACCACGGATTCTGGCAGGCACGGCACTTGGCCTGTTGATGGCGTCCGCGCCGTTGGGCGCATTCCCGCTGCAAGGCAACGCCGCGTTCGGCCCGCCGCAGCGTGCCGCAACGCCGTTGATCCTGGCGCAATCGAATTGCCCCGAAGGCGAGTCGGCGGAAGGCTGCGCACAGCAGGCGGAACCGGAGCAGAGGCCTCGCAAGAAGCGCGAGCGGCAGAGCGAATCAGCTCCCATGGAGCAGGCGGCGCCTTCCGGGGACGAGCAAGAGGGCAATCAACGCAGAAAGAAGCGCGACCGGCAGCAGCAGATTGAAGCCGCCCCCGCCGAACAGGCCGCCCCGGCCGAAGAGCAAAAACCGCGCAGAAAGAGGCGCGACCAACAGCAGATCGAAGCAGCACCGGCCGATCAGCCAGCCGAACAACTCCAGCCGCGCAGAAAGAAGCGCGACCGGCAGATCGAAGCACCACCGGCCGAGCAGCCAGCAGAACAGGCGGCGCCTGCGAGCGACGAACAGCAGCCCAAGCCGCGCAGAAAGAAGCGCGACCGGCAACAGCAGATTGAAGCCGCACCCGCCGAACAGCCAGCCGAACAGGCCGCGCCTGCGCCTGCGAACGACGAACAGCAGCCCAAGCCACGCAGGAAGAAGCGCGACCAGCAACAGCAGATTGAGGCCGCACCCGCCGAAGAGCCCGCCGGGCAGGCGGCGCCTCGCGAAAAGGCCGCACCTGCAAATGACAACGAGCAGGTCACGCCGCGCAGGAAGAAGCTGGACCAGGATCAGCAGATCGAAGCAGCGCCATCCGAACAGCCGGCCAAGAAGGAAACACCCGCCGGCGAGCCTGCCCCGCAGGCCGAGCCGCTTCCCACTCCAACCGACCGGCAAGCGGCTCCTGCCGAGGGCGAACAGCCTTTGGACCAAGCCAGAAAGCGTAGCAAGAAGCCTATCGGCGAACCGCCGGTGACGGGAGAGCAGCCCACAACCGGCGAGCAGCCCGCCGAGGGCGAACAGGCCGCGCCCGCCGAAGGGGAAGGTCCGGCCCAGGGCGAGGCTCCCGTGTTCGACAGCCAGAAGGATGCCGTGCGCAAGCGCAGAGGCGGCAGGAACAACGCGCAAGAGACGGGCGGCCAGGACGCGGGCGGTCAGCCCACCCAGCAGAACGGCGAGCAGGCGGAAGCCCCGAAGCCGGCTCCCGTCGACCAGGGACCGCCGCCCACCGACGACAGGGCGGCCCAGCAGGAGCTCAAGCTTGAGAGGATGGTTCCGGTGACGGAGGAAAAGGGCAAACGCGTTGAGCGTGCGCCCGACGATGAGGACATTCGCCGCCGTCCACGCCCGCGCGGGGTCGACGTCGTCAGGGAACTCGGCGACCGCGTTATCCTCCAGTTCGACAACCAGACGATCGTGGAAAGCGACGATGCCCCGCGCATGCACCGTGGCGCGAGGAACGTCTACTATGAGGAGCTGTCGGGCGATCGCACCCGGGAAATCGTCGAGCGTGACAATGGAATCCAGATCGTCACCATCCGCAACCGCTACGGCGACGTCATCCAGCGTTCACGCATCGCGCCCGACGGACGCGAATATGTGCTGAGCTATGTCGACGAGCGGTACTATGACGACGATAGCGACTGGCGCGATCCGGGCGACGACCTGCCGCCGATTCGGATCGACATTCCGCGCGAGGAGTACATTTTGGACGCCGAAGACATCGAGGATCCGGGCGACTACTATACCTTCCTCGAACAGCCGCCTGTGGAGCGGGTGCAGCGCCTCTACTCGATCGACGAGGTCAAGCGCTCGGCCCGCGTGCGCGACATCGCCCGCCGCATCGACCTCGACACGCTGAACTTCGAATTCGGCTCAGCCTCGATCCCCGAAACCGAGGTGCAGAAACTGGAAGGCGTCGCCAGCGCGATGGAGAAGCTGCTCGAGAAGAACCCGGCAGAAACCTTCCTGATCGAAGGCCATACCGATGCCGTCGGCAGGCCGGAGGCGAACCTCGCTCTATCCGACCGTCGCGCGGAGGCTGTCGCCGAAGCCTTAACCAATGCCTTCAGCATCCCGCCGGAGAACCTGACGACACAGGGCTATGGCGAGGAGTATCTCAAGGTCAACACGTCGGAGCCTAATCGCGAGAACCGTCGCGTCGCCATCCGCCGCATCACCTCGCTGGTGGCGCCGGTCGCTAGCGCGAATTAGGCCATGGTCCCTAAAAGTGGAAACCGGTTTTCGGAAAGACCATGGCCAACTTTAAAGCAACGATTCCAGAAACCTGAACTGGTTTCTGGAATCTATACGGGAAGACGTAGCCCACCCCGGTTTCACCGGGATGGGCGATTTCCGGGAATGAGCCGAGGGTAAAGGAGAATGTAGGTCGCGATTTTGACCAGGGATTGAATCGCGAGGTCGTCCACCCCAGATTCTGTATAGGGCTTCCCTGCCCTGTCCCGACTCCAGCGGGACACATGAGCCCCGCCGGTGTCCCCTCCCCGGCGGGGTTTTCGTTTCGGGCTCGGTGTTGAACTGAAGCCTTGCGAGGCCCAGATAATTCCTCACGGTGGCCCTCCGCCTCAAAGCCAACAAGGCCGAGGAGTGAGAGCGGCGCCCGGTGCCCGTCAGTAGATACTTTTGATGTTGGTTTCCGAATTGGCAAACACCTCGTCGGGCACGAAGAAGTCACCGGCGAGCGGACCTGTCGCATCAGGCGCATAGATCGAAAAATCGCTGACGCCTTCGGCGCGCAGCACCTCCTCGTCGATGTAGAAATTGCCGGTCGCCTCGCGCGACGGCCTAAGCAGGATCGCATGCGCGGCATCGGCCATGATGTCGGGCGAACGGCTCATCGCTGCCACCGTCGCCCCGCCCAGGAGATTGCGCACCGCTGCCGTATCGATCGTCGAGATCGGCCACAGCGAATTGACGGCGATGCCGTCCCGAGCGAACTCCGCGCTCATGCCCAGCGTGCACATGGACATGCCGAATTTGGCCATCGTATAGGCGACATGGTTCTTGAACCATTTGGCCTTCACGTCGAGCGGCGGCGCCAGATTCAAGATGTGAGGATTGGCAGCCAACTTCAGGTGCGGAATGCACATTTTGGAAACCAGAAACGTGCCGCGCGTGTTGATCTGGTGCATCAGATCGTAGCGCTTCATGTCGGTTTCCAGCGTGCCGGTAAGCTGGATGGCGCTGGCATTGTTAATGCAGATGTCGATGCCGCCGAATTTTTCGACGGTCCGGGCGACCGCCTCGGCCACCTGCTCCTCCTCGCGTATGTCGCATAATGCCGGCAGCGCCTTGCCACCGGCCTGCTCGATCTCTTGCGCCGCCGTATAGATGGTGCCCGGCAGCTTCGGGTGCGGTTCGGCGGTCTTGGCCGCGATCGTTACATTGGCGCCGTCGCGCGCAGCGCGCAGCGCGATCGCCAGCCCGATGCCGCGCGACCCGCCGGAGATGAACAGCGTCTTTCCCTTGAGTGACATATCCTTCCGCCTCCCTTGCAAATCTGTTGGTAGCGATCCTTGCCCGCGCCGTCGCAGGATACAAGAGCGGGGAGCATCGAGGGATGGTGACGCTGCGGAGGCGCGACGAATCCATGGACTCAACAGCGGAGAGTATATATTCTGTAAAAAGAGGTGGAATATAGAATGGCCCTGTCGATCAAGAACACGGAAGTCGAGCAATTGGCGCGGGAACTTGCCCGCCGCCGTCGCGTGTCGGTGACGGAAGCGATCCGCCAAAGCCTCGAGCGCGAACTTGCGCGCGAGCGGCTTGTGCCGCGCGACGAGGCCGACGACCTTTTTCAGCGATTGATGGCGATTTCCGACAGTGCGGGAAAAATCCCCAAACGAGAAAATGCAATGACCGACGACGAAGTCCTCGGTTACGACGAGTTCGGGATCCCGACGAAATGATCATCGATTCCTCGGCCCTTGTCGCCGTTCTGCGCGCGGAGCCTGATCACGAGCGTTTCGTGCTGGCCATCGCACAGGCCAAAAGGCGGCTGTTGGCCGCACCAACGTTTCTTGAAACGACGATGGTTCTCGCCGGCGGCTGGCAGGATGAAATTCTTGATCGCCTCGACTCCTTCCTGCGCGTGGCCTCGATCGAGACGATCGCCTTCACCGCCGACCACGCAGCCGTCGCCCGTCAGGCCTTTCTGCGCTATGGCAAGGGCCGGCATCCGGCCGCTCTCAACTTCGGCGACTGCATCTCCTATGCCACGGCTCGCCTCGAAGCCATGCCGTTGCTGTTCAAAGGCGACGATTTCCGGCTGACGGATATCGAACCGGCTGTGTAGTCCATCGTCACACCAGCACCAAGCCTTGCCGCATGGCGATGGCGATCGCGTCGGTGCGGTTGGCTGCACCGAGCTTGATCAGGATCGCCGCGACGTGGAACTTCGCCGTATGCACGGAGATATTCAAGCGCCGCGCGATCACCTTGTTGGGCGCGCCCTCGGCCAGCAGTGCCAGCACTTCGCTCTCGCGCGGAGAAAGCGCCGGCCTGGCGGCTCCATCGTCGACCGGCTCTTCGTCCAACGGGTCGCCGTCATGGAAGGCGAAATCATCATCATGCCGGCCAGGCACGCGGCGGCCGCCGCCTGAAATCCTGTAACCCGCAGCGGCAAGCCGGACGGCAGCGGCAACCAACAGGTCGTCAGCCGCCGGCGGCAGGACGGCGAAAAGATTGTCGTCTGGCGGCTCGTGGCCGGTCTGGCGGGACAGCAGCACCCGAGGTATGGCGGGATCGATGGCCAGGCCTTGCAGGTTCCGCTCGTCGACGACAGCGACGTCCGCTCGCTCGCCGCCATCGCTGCTGCCGGCCGTGACAGGCAGCAGATCCCCGCTCGCGGCGAGCGCGGAAGACAGGTGCTCGGCATGCGCCGCATCGCCAAGCGCGATCAGCACGGTTAGCCGCCGCTCCGCCACCACGCCATCCGCGGTCCTGTCCCTTATGATCGCCTCAACAGCCATCGATCCTCTCAGCTCAGCGGCTTTTCGCCGATGGTCAGCACGACATCGCGCTGTTCGCCGCCGCGCACCACGCCGAGCGTCACCGACGCGCCGGCGCTGTCCGGCCCGAGCCTGCGGATCAGCTCGCGCGGACCATGCACCGCCTCGCCGTTCCACGACACGATGATGTCGCCGAGATGCAGGCCGGCGGCTTTTGCCGGGCCATTGTCGTCGAGGCTCATCACCATGGCGCCATGCGAGTCGCCGCTGCGGATCGGGTGCAGGCCGGCGCCGAGATAGCCGCGCGCGACATGGCCCTTCTCGCGCAGCGTCGCAACTGCCCGTTCGATCGTCTCGTAAGGCATGACCAACGCCCGCCGGCGCGGCCCGAACAGGAGCATGCCGATCAGTGCGCCCTTGGCGTCGAGCACCGGGCCGCCCTCGAAACGGCCGCCGGCATTGACGGCCAGATTGATGCGCCGGTCGATCGTGCCGCCGCGCATTGAGCGCCAGGCCGGACCGACCTCACCGACCGTGCCGAATGCGGCGAGCGTCGCACCGTCGCTATTGCCGACCGCGATGGCCAGATTACCCGGCCGCACCGAGCCTGCCTTGGCCAACGGCGGCACGTCCGGCGCGCCGGTCGGCTTCAGAAGTGTGGTGCCAGTGGACGGATCGCGGCCGACCAGCTCAACCTTCACCTTGTCGCCCGAAAAAAGCGTCAGCTCGATCTCTTCGCCGGCCTCCACCGCTTCCTCGGCGGTGACAAAATAGCCGTCGCGCCAATGGAAGGCGGTCGCCGTGCGATGCTGATGCGTGGCGAAGCTCGCCGTCACCGGCGCCGCTGCGGCGGCGATATCGGCGATGGCGTCGGAAAATGCGCTCAGATTGAAGTCGCTCATGATGGTCTCCTGGGTTTTTTTCATCCCCCAGATATCGCTTGGCAGCGCATTCGCCGGTACTCGCCTGACGGCTAGTTGGGTGTTGGACTGGCCATCTGGTCAGGTCGCGACCGATCCGGCCGCTCCGCACATATAGGCATCCTTCATCTTGCTCTAAAGACACGGAGCCCTGCCATGTCCCTCCCCGCCCAGCAATTGCAATTCGACGATGCGCTGCTCGATGATTATTCGGCAACGGTTGCCGATGCTGTGGACCGCATCGGCCCCGCCGTCTGCCGTATCGAACGCATCGGTGGTGCCGGCGGCCAAGGCTCCGGCTTCGTTATCACGCCCGACGGGCTGGTCGTCACCAACTTCCACGTGGTCGGCGATGCCCGCACCGTCCGCGTCACCATGCCGGACGGTGCATCCAGGGAAGGCCGTGTTCTCGGCCGCGACCCCGATACCGACATCGCGCTGGTGCGTGCCGACGGCAGCTTTGCCGACATCGCGCCGCTCGGCGATTCCAAGCGCCTGCGGCGCGGCCAGATCGCCATTGCCATCGGCAACCCGCTCGGCTTCGAATGGACCGTCACATCAGGCGTCGTCTCGGCGCTCGGCCGCTCGATGCGTGCCTCCACCGGCCGGCTGATCGACGACGTCATCCAGACCGACGCAGCACTCAACCCCGGCAACTCAGGCGGACCGCTGGTGTCGTCGGCGGGCGAGGTCATCGGCGTCAACACCGCCATGATCCATGGCGCGCAAGGCATCGCCTTCGCGGTTGCCTCCAACACCGCCAATTTCGTCATTTCGGAGATCATCCGCTTCGGCCGCGTGCGCCGCGCCTTCATCGGTGTCTCGGCAGATACGACAAACCTGCCGCGCCGCGCCGCCCTTCTGTCGCAAGTGTCGAGCAGCACGGCCGTGCGCCTGCGCAGCGTCGAGGCGAACAGCCCGGCGGCCAAGGCCGGCCTCAGGGAAGGCGACATCATCGCCGCCATCGACGGCCGCCCGGTCACCGGCGTTGA
This sequence comes from Mesorhizobium sp. M6A.T.Ce.TU.016.01.1.1, assembly GCF_003997065.1. Classification (NCBI taxonomy): domain Bacteria; kingdom Pseudomonadati; phylum Pseudomonadota; class Alphaproteobacteria; order Hyphomicrobiales; family Phyllobacteriaceae; genus Mesorhizobium; species Mesorhizobium sp. M6A.T.Ce.TU.016.01.1.1. The sequence continues at coordinate 193,615 of NZ_RZTJ01000008.1, forward strand.
CGATCTGGTGCGCATCCTCGATGCCGAGCGCATCGGCCGCGAAACGCTGTGCACGGTGGTGCGCCGCTCCGGCATCACTCAGGTCACGGTGATGCCGGTGGCGCGAAACTGACTACCGCGTCGGCCCGAAAATCGAAATCGATTTCCGGAAAGCACGATGCGCAGATTCAATGTGTTAGAGCGTGGTTTGTGCGTCCAAGTGGTTTGTGCGTCCAAGTGGACGCACGTCGCTCTATCGCGGTGCAAAGATCCGGCCGAGCAGCGAAACCAGCAGCACGGCCAGTTCGCCGGTCGGATCGAGGTCCGGATCGAAAATGGTCATATCCATTCCGGTGCAGCGCGGATTCGCTACCAGCGCCGCGAGGATGGCGACGAGATCGTCGGGATCGATGCCGGGGCTGCCTGGTGAATCCACCGCCGGCATCACTGTCTGATCGAGCGCATCGACGTCAAAATGCAGCCAATAGGGCCAGCCGCTTCGCGCCAGCGTGGTCCAGGTCTTTTCCAGAACCTTTGCCGCGCCAAGCTCTCGCACGGCAAAGACGTCGATCAGCGTCATCGCGGCCGAATTGATGTCCGGCCAGGCGAAGTCGGGGTTGCGGTTCTCGCGTTCGCCGATCTGAATCACATGTTCGTCCGCAACAAGCGGGCTTGCGATATCAGGCCAGTCGGTCAGCAGCGGCTCGCCACGTCCGGTGGCAAGCGCAAGGTCCATGCCGGCGGCCGAGCCGAGCGAAGCGTTGATGTCGTAGTTACCCGGATGGCGGAAATCGCTGTGGCCGTCGACATGAACCAATGCCAGCGGACCGGATCGCCGTGCAGCAGCCAGTGCGCCGAGCAGGACCGCGCAGTCGCCGCCGACGACCAGCGGGAACTCGCCTCGTCCCAGCGCGCCGGCAACAACGTCGGCGAGGCCGAGATTGAAGCTGCGTATCGCGTTGCCGTTGCGCAGCCGGGTGCCCGGCTGCGGCTCCGTGCTATAGGCGGGCCGATCAAGATCAACCACTTTGAGGGGCGAAAGCGTCTCGATCAAGCCAGCTTCGGTCAACGCCTGCGGCGCACGCCACGTCCCCGGTATATGGCCTGGCAGCAGTGGGCGGAGGCCAAGGTTTGAGGGTGCGCGGACAAGGCAGATTTCACGCATGGAATAGGTCCAAGGCTGACGAGCCTCAGCATAGACCGCAAAGACATGACCGGCCACGCGGCTGAAGCCTTCACGTCACATCTACAGACAGTTCCTGCCAGCAGCTATCCCGCTTAGCCCGCCGCCCCTTCAACAAACTGCTCCAGAAACTCCGCGCTCGGCGGGATCGGCTTGATCACGTCGATCAGCACGCCATTGGGATCTCTGGTGATAAAATGGCGCTGGCCGAAGGGTTCGTCGCGGAGCGTTCGCAGGATCGGCAGGCCGGCAGCAAGGATCCGCTCGTAGACTGCATCCGGGTCTCTGACTTCGAAATTGATCAGCAGGCCGGAGGCACGGCCGCGCCCTTCTTCCGGGATCGTTTGGTGATCGCCCTGGACGATGCCGAGATTGACGCGGCGATCCTCGGCGGATTGCAGATGCACGTACCAGTCGCTCTCGAACAGCGGCTTGAAGCTGAAGTGCTTGATATAGAAGGCTTTCGTGCCGGCAACGTCGCCCGTCATCAGCACTGGATAATAGCTCGTCGTCTTCATCTTTCCTTCTCCCGTCAAATAACATACAGTCTGCATGTAAGTTGAATTAACATACAGGCTGCATGTATGCAACAGGAATCCGCGCGCCGCTCCAACCGCGATCGCACCGAAGCGACGCGCGCCGACCTGATCGCCGCGGCGCGAAAGCTGTTCATCGAAAAGTCCTATGCAGAGACCGGCACGCCGGAGATCGTGGCTGCGGCCGGCGTCACGCGCGGCGCTCTCTATCATCACTTTGCCGACAAGCAGGCGCTGTTTGCCGCGGTGGTCGAGCAGGAGGCGGCTGCTGTGGCGCAAGAGATCGAGCGCGCCTCACCACCCTCGCTGTTTGCCCGCGATGCGCTGATCGCTGGTTCGGATGCCTACCTTGCCGCCATGCGCGCACCTGGCCGCACCCGGCTGCTGCTGCTCGACGGACCGGCCGTGCTCGGCCGCGCCGCAATGGACGAAATCGACAACCGCCACGGCAACCGCTCGCTTCGCGAGGGCCTTGTGGCGGCAATGCGCGCGCAGACCATGGTGAGGTTGCCGGTGGAAGCGTTGACCGCGCTACTCGCCGCCGCCTTCGACCGTGCTGCTCTTGCGGTCGAAGCAGGCGCCGAAACCGGCCCCTATCGCGAGGTGCTTGTCGCCCTTATCGACGGACTGTCTCCAGCTCTTCCTCAGGCAGCTGGCCCGGCTCAAGCTCGTTGAAGCAGCCAAGCTGGCGCTTGAACTCGTAGATCAGCCAAGCCGCCGCCGGTTTCGGATTGCGGTCGGCGCGATGCATGGCATAGAGCGCTGCCCGCACCTCACTGTAGGGCTCTAGGTCGAGTTCGACCAACCGACCGCTTGCCAGATCGTCGGCGATCAGCCAGCGCGGCAGCCCGCCCCAACCCAACCCTTCGCGCATCAGCGCATGCTTGGTGCGCACATCGGTCAGCCGCCAGGTGCGGTAGGCAAAGACGCCGTAGTCGCGCCCCCGCGTGCGCTCCGACTGGTCGCTGACGACAAGCTGGATATGTTCGCGCACCTCCTCGAGCGGCACCGGCCGTGGAAGCAGCGCCAAGGGGTGGCTGGGCGCGGCAGCGGGCACCAAAGTGGTGAAGCCGATCCGCAAAAGGTTGACGTCGGCTTCGCCCAAAATGCCGCCAACGCCGAGATCGGCCTGTCCGCCCACGACATGGTCAAGGATCAGGCCGAGCGAGCCTATATGCAGGCGCAACATCACGGTCGGAAACTGCGCCTCGAATGCCTTCAGCACCCGAACCAGTACCGGCAATGGCAGCGTCACGTCGACCGACATACTGACTTCCGCCTCCAGCCCTTGCTTATGGCCGTCGACACGCGAGCGGATGCGCTGCAGCATGCCGACCATGCGCCGCGCATCTTCCAGCGTCGCCCGGCCGACATCGGTCAGCTGCGGTTCGCGCGTGCCCTCGCGCTCGAAGAGCTTCAGCCCAAGCTGCGCCTCCAGATTGGCGATGGCGTAGCTGATGACCGATTGCGCGCGGTTGAGCTTGCGGCCGGCGGCGGAGAAGCTGCCGGTATCGGCGACGGCCACAAGGATCTGGAGTTGGTCGAGCGTCGGATTGGGTTGCATTGCCTTATCCAGATTGTAGATGGATTATATAGAAAATATACCAGTTTTTCAAATGGGTCGATGGACCCATATCTGGCGGGACAAATCATTCCAATCCTGGAGAGCCCGCTATGTCCATCCTTCTTGTCACGTCGAGCCCGCGCGGCACTGCCTCACATTCCACCCGCATCGCCACTGAACTTGCAGAAAAGCTGCTCGCCGCCGATCCCTCGGCCAAGCTGGCCGTGCGCGACCTTGTCGCCAACCCGCTGCCGCATATCGATCCGGACTATTCGACCGGCATCTTTACGCCCGTCGAAGCCCGCACCCAGCGCCAGGCCGAAGTCGTCGGCGTTTCCGACGCCGTGCTGGATGAGCTGTTTGCGGCCGACACCATCATCCTGGCCACCGGTTTCATCAATTTCGGCATCTCGTCGACCCTGAAATCCTGGGTGGATCACGTCGCCCGCTCCGGCAAGACTTTCGCTTATGGCGAGGATGGCCCGAAGGGGCTCGTCACCGGCAAGAAGGTCTACATTGTCCTTGCCTCGGGCGGCATCTATTCGGAAGGCGCCGCCGTGCAGTTGGACCACGCCATCCCTTACCTGCGTAGCGTGCTTGGCTTCATCGGCATAACCGACGTCGACGTCATCCGCATCGAAGGCGTCAGCATGGGTCCCGAGGCCATCACGGCCGCTCTGGCCAAGGCATCCGCCAAGGTGGATGCCTTGGTGGCCTCGACCGGAGCGGTCGCCACTGCCGCGTAGAGCGCGAGCAACTGCTAACCAGAATTGAAAAAGGCAGGCGCCCGGCGCCTGCCTTTTTGCCATCCGCCTGATGCCCGACGAGGCGTCGGCAGATCCTACAGCTCAAGGGCAGCGACAAGGCTTTTCTGACGTCGCTCCGAAGTCGCGCGACATCGCCATTTGCCAGGCTAACCGAACATCTTCTCGCCCTGCTCGTCGACGAGCTGGATGCCCTTCTTGATCGAGATGTCGACAGCGTCGTCGAGCCCGGCAAAACGGTCGGCGCGGATGAATTTGTGCTCCTTCATCACACCGTCGATTTCCTTCGAAACCACCCCGCAGGTCTGGTATTGGCCCTCCGCCTTGTAGGGCGTGGCGCTGATCAGAAATCCCTTGTGCTCGATCTGCTTTGCCGGTGCAGCGCTTTTTGGCTCGCCCACGTCACTGCCGCCACCGCCAAAAAGACGCTTCAGAAAAGACATGGGGTATCCTCCAACGCAATCATCCTGCATCACATAGCGTGGTGCAGGATGATTTTCACTAGCGGTCCTTAGGCAAACGGGCAAGGGGCCGCATCCGGCCCGGCCTACCAGAGATCAGTCGCGTGACAGCGCTTCCAGGGCTTCGGCGGCCCCTTCCAATATTCTGATCGCCTCGGCCTGTTTTTCAGCCGGCGCATCGACGATGTCACCGAGGGCTGCGCGCAGCCGGTGGCGCACTGCGCGGAATTCGTCGCGCTTTTCCGAACGGCCTCGGCCGCGCCGTCCGCCATCCTCGCCATCGTCGTTCCAGCCGAACCAGTCGCGCGCCTTTGCCATCTTGCGGCCGAAACGCTCGAGATGGTCGAGCACATGGTCGATCATCTCGCGATTGTCGTTGAGATGCGCCTGCCCTGCCTCGGTAATCGAAAACACCTTCTTGTTGCCTTCCGCCGACGAGACGGCATAGCCGGCCTCTTCCAGGAACGTCAGCGTCGGATAGACCACCCCCGGGCTCGGGCTGTAGACGCCGCTGGTGCGCTCCTCCAGCGCCTTGATGATGTCGTAGCCGTGGCGCGGAGCCTCGGCCAGCAGCGACAGCGTGATCAGTTTGAGATCGCCGTCGGCCAGCATGCGTCCGGCGCGGAACATGTCGCCCGGCCCGCCGCGGCCGCCGCCCCTCATGCCGTGGCCAAATGGGCCGAAGCCGCCGCCACGGCCGCCGAACTTGCCGGCCATATGCATGAAAACGCGCTCGGCGCGCTCCCCGAAATGATGATGTCTGTGCATTGTCTGCTCCTTGAGTTATGTCTTACGATATATCTTAATTAGGCGTGTGAGACGATTGAATCAAGATATATCTTACGATGTAACTTAATTCCGCGCCGCAGGATTGAAGGCGCGCATTTGCGGCCCGGAGTCAGTTCCGGCCTTTCGATGAAGGATGTCTGTGCCGGCTACCAGCGACCCTTGCGCCGGTTCCAGGCATAGAGAAGATCGGCGAAGCGATCATAGGCATAGCGCGTCAACGGCAGCGCGACGCGGTTGCCGAACAGCGCCGCCAGCCAGCCCTCGCCCGGTGTTGCCAGCCAGACGGCAATTGCGACGTCGGCGCCGACCAGCAGTTTGCCGTCCGCATCGGTTGCATGCAGCCGGCGGCGGATGTCCTCCAGCGACACGCCGTATCCGGCCAGCGCCGACGGCTCGGCATTGATGTCGCGAAACGCTATCCGCCCGGCCTTGATCGCCTCGACCAGCCGCCGCTTCTGCCTGACGATGCCGGCATCGCAAACCGGACAACGGGTGTTGTACCAGATGGTCAGCAGAGGCTTGGGCATGTGTTTAGCGACCTGAAGGGCTGCGCTGACTATCCGGGAAATGTCCTCGCCCCGCAACGTCCGGACCAGCCTGGCCGCGACGCGGCATCTTGCCGACGAATTGCGGTCTGAAAAGTCAGAATTTGTAGCCGAAGCGCTCGAAATCCCTGAAATAGAGCCGTCGCACGATGCTTTTCGCCTCGTCATCGTAGACCGCGCGATAATCGTAAGGTGTATTGACGTTTGACCGGGGAAGCTTCACCTCGCCCGGCAGATCGAGTCGTTCGACCAGCGCATTAAATTGCTCGGCCAGTGTTTCAAACCGCAAAATCTCGTCGATGATGAGGTTTCCGTGCCTGTCCGAAATCCAGCTCGTCTGGTCCACCCGCACAAGCCGGTTCTTGCGTTCGAGATAGCGCAGGAAAGCCTTGAAATCCAAGACCCTGGCTCTGTGCCAGCGCCGGCCGGAGAGATAGTCGCGGCGGAAATAATAGGTCGAGACCGCAAGTTCGAAAGGGTTGCGCACGACGGCGAATTTGTAGGCGCTATCATAGATCTCCGCCGGCAGCTTGTGCTTCACCCAGCTTGCTTTGTCATGCTGCCTGAGGAACGCATTTTGAGGCGTTTCGCGCACGGGAAGATGTGACAGCAGGCGACGCCATTGCGTTCGCTGCGGTCTCAAGCTCCACGGACTTAGCGCACGGGTGAGCGAGGTCCCGGCGGTCTTCGGGATATGGATGAAAATGAAGTTCTTTTCGAGCGAAAGCAGCATTCTTCCTCATGATCGGCGGATCGGGCGCCGTCAAGCGGCGCCCGACCTTCCGATATCAGGAACTCGGCCTTGCGCGGGTCTGTAGCCGCGCAGCGTCTCACCCGAGCGAGGCGATGATCTCGCGATAGGCCAATTCCGGGAAAGCCTTGAGCGTCCGCGTCCTCACGTTACCGCCTGACGCCAGCATCAGCGAGAAACGAGCGAGCACCGCGTCGTCGGGCGCTTCGACGATCGCCACCATATCGCATTCGCCCATGGTGAGATAAAACGCCCTGAATGAGCCGCCCATGTCTCCCAGCAGCTTCTTGGCGGCATCGAGCCGCTTCGGCGACTCGCGCACATTTTTGGCGCCCTGCTCCGTCCAGTTGATCAGCACGATATAGTTCGTCATGCACACCTCCCTCCGGGGCCTCGGAGCACGGCGTCACTGCCGGGGCGGGCATCCGGGTTTGTCGCCCAGAAAATGCATCCGACACGAGATTATCCTCCCACAGCAGGTGTGCTGCAAGAACAACCGCACCGTCTGCGAGACAATCTCTGTGCCGCGAACGAAAAAGGGCGCCGCAGCGCCCTTCAAATTGCTTATCCGGTACCCCGGCATCAGCTGTCGAGGAAGCTCCGCAGCTTGCGCGAGCGGCTCGGGTGCTTGAGCTTGCGCAGCGCCTTGGCTTCGATCTGGCGGATACGCTCGCGGGTCACCGAGAACTGCTGGCCGACTTCTTCCAGCGTGTGGTCGGTGTTCATGCCGATGCCGAAGCGCATTCTGAGCACGCGCTCTTCGCGCGGGGTGAGCGAAGCAAGCACCCGCGTCGTCGTTTCGCGCAGATTGGCCTGGATCGCCGCATCGATCGGCAGGATCGCCATCTTGTCCTCGATGAAATCACCGAGATGCGAATCCTCCTCGTCGCCGACCGGCGTTTCGAGCGAGATCGGCTCCTTGGCGATCTTCAGCACCTTGCGCACTTTTTCCAGCGGCATGGCGAGCTTTTCCGCCAGTTCCTCCGGCGTCGGCTCGCGGCCGATCTCGTGCAGCATCTGGCGCGAGGTGCGTACGATCTTGTTGATCGTCTCGATCATGTGCACCGGAATGCGGATAGTGCGCGCCTGGTCGGCGATCGAACGGGTGATCGCTTGCCGGATCCACCATGTCGCGTAGGTCGAGAACTTGTAACCGCGCCGGTATTCGAATTTGTCGACCGCCTTCATCAGGCCGATATTGCCTTCCTGGATCAGATCGAGGAACTGCAGGCCGCGATTGGTGTATTTCTTGGCGATGGAAATGACGAGGCGCAGATTGGCCTCCACCATTTCCTTCTTGGCGATCGCGGCTTCGCGCTCGCCCTTCTGCACCTGGTTGACGATCTTGCGGAACTCGAGGATCGAGATCGCCGTTTCGGTGGCGAGGTTCTGGATCTCGGCGCGCAGATCGCGGATCGCGTCCTTCTCGTTCTTGGTGAATTCCTTCCAGCCGCGCGAGGTCAGATTGCCGATCGAGCGCGTCCAGTTCGGATCGAGCTCCGAGCCCTGATACTCCTTCAGGAATTCCTCGCGGCGCACGCCATAGCTTTCGGCCAGGCGCAACAGCTTGCCTTCATTCTGCACCAGGCGCTTGTTGATGTCGTAGAGCTGCTCGACCAGCGCCTCGATGCGCGCCGTGTTTAGGGACAGCGACTTCACCGCCTTGATCAGCTGGTCCTTCAGCTCCTTCAGCCGGCGGTCCTGGCTGGGCGACAGCGTGCCGGCTGCGGCCAGCCGGTTCTCGACCTGCTGGTCCTGCAGCTTACGCAACTTCTTATAGGTGTCGGCGATGACGTCGAGCGTCTCCATCACCTGCGGGCGCAGTTCCGCTTCCATCGCCGCCAGCGACAGGCTGGCCTCGTCCTCGTCTTCCTCGTCGTCATCAGTCAGACCGCGCGTGTCGGCGCCGACATTGGTGATGTCGTCCTCGTCCTCGCGTGAACGGCGCGGCTTTTCCTCGGTCTTGGCTTCCTCAATCCGCTCGACCACCGGCGCCTGCTTGGCCTCCGGCCCGGCATAGGTCGCTTCGAGGTCGATGATCTCGCGCAACAGGATCTTCGATTCATTGAGCTCGTCACGCCAGATGATGATGGCCTGGAACGTCAGCGGGCTTTCGCACAGGCCCGCGATCATCGTCTCGCGGCCGGCCTCGATGCGCTTGGCGATCGCGATTTCGCCCTCGCGCGACAGAAGCTCGACCGAGCCCATCTCGCGCAGATACATGCGAACCGGATCGTCGGTGCGATCGGTCGGCTCTTTCTTGGTGGTCGTCGCGGCTACGGCGGTGCCGGTCTGCTCGGCCAGCTCGTTGGCGTCTTCCTCGGCGTCGGCAGCCGCATCGGCGGCTTCGGGCTCTTCGCCCTGCTCGTCGTCCTCGACCACGTTGATGCCCATGTCGGAGAGCATGGCCATCGTGTCCTCGATCTGCTCGGAGGTCACTTCCTCCGAGGGCAGCACCGAATTCAGTTCGTCCATGGTGACATAGCCGCGCTTCTTGGCGGCCTTTATCATCTTCTTGACAGCATCGTCGGAAAGGTCGAGCAGAGGGCCATCGGTGGCGCCTTCGCGTTCGGTCTCGACCTCTTCCTTTTCTTTTGTCGCCATTCTTTATTTTCTCCAAGCGGCCAAGTATCAAGCCGCGTAAGCTGCCGTACCGGTTAAATCAGATGCGCTCGCTCTTGAGCGCGCTTCCCCGGGCCAGTAACTGCATCTCTCGTTAAGTCCAGATTAACCCTGGTATCTGTGGCAGGCCGAATGCCTGTCCAGTGACCGGTACCTCACATCGCTGCACTTCCCGTCGACGCCGGCGCGGGTTAACGTTTCGAATCGTCCTGATTCCGTCATTCTGCCAGAAGGTCAAGCGCCTCTCGCATGATTCGCATGAAAAAAGCGAATCAATTACCGACTTAAAGCGCCGCGGCTGATTCGACGCGCAAGCACGGTCCTGCACTTTCACTCTTTCGTAAGCTTCGACCTACGCCCGCCCGGCCCTGCCCGAGGACACACCGAACCCTTCGATCAGCGCTTCCGTTGCTTGCACGTCACGAAATTGCGCCTGGATCTCGATTAGATGCCGGTAGTTTTCGTCCGTGGGATCGCTAGCGAGCGCCGCTTCCGCCTGTTTCAGCTCCTTATGTAAGGTGCGCGCGCTGCGCTGCAAGTGGAGGGCCTGGCTGAAGGCGTCGCGGGCATCGTCAAGTCCGGCGGTTTCCAGCGCCGGCCATTGCCGCGCCCGCTTGATCAGCGCCACTGCGCGCGTCCAGATTTCGCCGCAGCCGGCCCGTTCGATCGTCGCGATCACCGCGTTGCGGTCGTTGGCCATGTCATGGGCCATCGCGTCGAGAATGGCCGCGTGCAATCGCTTCAGATCGGTGTTGGCGAGGTCGAGGAACTCGACATGGGCGAAATTCTCGTCGATCAGTGCTGGATGATTGACAAGAGCTGCAATGATCGTCGCCTCGCGCACCGACATTCCCTCGCTGCTGCGCTTGACTAGCGCCGAACGGCCGAGGCTTTCGGTGATCGCGGTACGTCCACCGCCGCCGCGTGCGAACTGTCCGCCAGGAGTTGAGCCCTTGCCCTGAAAGCGCTCGCCGGGCCGCCCACCTTGACGCCCATCTTGACGACGCTCTTGGCGCCCGCGCTGGGCACCAAAAAAGCTTAGCACCCGCTCGCGCATTTCCTGTTGGTAGTGGTAGCGCAAGCTCTCGTCGCGGATGCGGCTGGTCAGTTCGCGCAGCGTCTTTTCCAGTTCCGCCCGCCGCTCCGGCGTGTCGAAGATGCCGCCGGCCGTTTCGCGCACCCACAAAAGGTCGGCGAGCGGCCGCGCCTCGGAAAGCACCGCGCGAAACGCGTCCGGCCCATCGGCCTTGACCAGATCGTCGGGGTCCTTGCCTTCGGGTAGAAGAGCAAAGCGCACCGAGCGGCCTGCCTGAACCGCCGGCAGCGCCATATCGGCGGCGCGCCATGCCGCCTTCAGTCCGGCCTGGTCGCCGTCGAAGCACAGCACCGGCTCGCCGGCCATGCGCCACAGGAGCTCGAGCTGGTTTTCGGTCAAAGCGGTGCCGAGCGGCGCCACGACATTTTCGAAACCGGCCTGCGCCAACGCGATCACGTCCATATAACCTTCGACGGCGATGACCGTGCCGCCCTTGGCCAGCGCCCCCTTTGCCAGCGCTTGGCGCGCACGGGCGAAATTGTAGAGCACATTGCCCTTGTGGAAGAGCTCGGTGTCGGGCGAATTCATGTATTTGGCGAGCGCATCGGCTGCCAGCGCCCGCCCGCCAAAGGCGATTATCTTGCCTCTGGAATCCGGGATCGGGAACATGATGCGGTCGCGGAACCAGTCGTAGGAAACCGGAACGTCGTCGCCATGGCGCACCAGCCCGCATGCCTCGATGTCGGCTTTGGGCACGCCCTTGGCGGCAAGATGCTCCTTCAGCGCGTTGCGGCTGTCAGGCGCATAGCCGAGCCGGAACGATTGCTGCGTCGCCGGCGTCAGCCCTCGGTCGCGCAGATAGGCGCGGGCTTTTGCGCCTTCCGCGCCCTGCAACCGCTCCTGGAAGAAGGCGGTCGCCATCTCCATGACATCGGTCAGGCTGGCGCGTTCCTTTTCGCGCCGTTCCTCCTGGGCATCGCGAACCGGCATCGGCACGCCGGCCATGTCGGCGATCTTCTCGACCGCTTCGGGAAAGCTCATCCCGTCGAGTTCGGTCAGGAACTTGAAATGGTCGCCCGAAACCGAGCAGCCGAAGCAATGGTAGCGGCCCTTCTTGTCCTCGCAATGGAAGGACGGGCTCTTCTCGCCATGGAAGGGACAGCACGCCCAATAGTCGCCGCGCGGCGCGTTGGTCTTCTTCCTGTCCCACGCCACGCGCTGGCCGATCACCGATGAAATCGGCACGCGGTCGCGTATCTCGTCGAGGAAGGCAGGTGGAAAGCGCATCGGGAACGGCTCGTTTGGCCTCCATATAATCACGCCGGAGAAACCCGACGACTCCTAATGCGGAACCATACCCGGTTTTCACAGGGCACAAAGAAGGCGGCCTCTGCGGGCCGCCTTCTTTTCATGTGTCCGGCACAGCGCCAGTCAGCCGTTCCGCAGTCAGTGCGTAGCGATCGCGCCGAAGATGATGCCGGAGACGACGCTGACCAAGAGATAGTCGTTGCCGACGCGGATCCATTCCTGGCCACGGCCCGGACGACGCAGGCCATAGTGGCGGTAGTCGCGGATTGGCTGGTGGCGCTTCCAGCTGGAATATTTCTGGCCGTTGCGCCAATGGTTCCTCTTTACGACGACTTTCTTCTTCACCACGACGCGCTTCTTCACGTCGACATGCTTGCCGGGCTTCTGCCAGTCAACCTGGCTGTAGGTCGACTGCGGTGCATTCGGCGTGTTCAGCGGCGCTGCCTGGCCCTGCAGCGACGTGGCAGCCAGCATCGAGAGGGCGACTGCGGAAAGAACGATGCGTTTCATGACTGGGTACTCCTTGGTTGTCGATGCCTGAGGAATAGAGCCCGAAGAATGAACCGGAACTGAACGTTCAGATTACGTTTTCGTAATGATTTCTTATATTTAGACTACCTAATTCAACACCCTGCTCAAACTGGATCTGAAGGTGTCGATTGCTTTTGACCACGCGGCCGTCCGCAAGCCGGCCGGCAATGCAACCATTTTGCGATCCATCCATTTCCGACACGCCCTGTCGCGCGCCAACAGCCACCCGAACTGGGCAAAATTTATTATCCGGCTAAAAGTAATCGGAGTAGTATCAACCCTTGCAATGTCCTTGATTCGCACCCTCTTTTGCCCCTTTGCCATCACGATGCCCGCATCGCTGGCGCGTCGGATTGCGAGCCTGATATGAGCGGCTCTGTCGTTTTGCTGCATCTTGCCGGCGCGGTGGCGCTGATGCTGTTTGCCACCCGCTTGGTCAAGACCGGTGTCGAGCGCGCCTATGGCGATCTGCTGCGCCACAAGCTGCGCGCCACCATGCGCAATCCTTTCATGGCGGTTCTGGCCGGCTGCGGCCTGGCGATCGCGCTGCAAAGCTCCACCGCCGTCACCTTGCTGGTCGGCTCCTTCGCCGGCGCCGGCATCGTCAGCGGCATGTCGGGCCAGCTTGCCGTGCGCGGCGCCGAGATCGGCTCGGCGCTGGTGGTCAAGCTGCTCACCTTCGATCTTTCGCTGCTGGTGCCGATCTGCCTTGTCGCCGGCACCGTCATGTTCATGGCCACCGAGCGCCGCGACTGGCGCCAGTTCGGCCGTATCCTGGTCGGCATCGGGCTTTTGGTATTGTCGCTGGAGATGATCGGCCAGGCGTCGGAGCCGCTGCGCCAGAGCACGCTCATGCCGGTTATCGTCGACTACTTCTCCGGCGACCCGGTCACCGCCTATCTCCTGGCGGCGCTGGTCACCTGGCTGTTCCATTCCTCGATCGCCGCCGTCCTGCTGATGGTGACGCTGGCCGGCCGCGGCTTCATCCCGCCCGAACTCGGCATCGTGCTGGTGCTCGGCGTCAATCTCGGCTCGTCGATCATCGCGCCGCTGCTCACCCGCAACGCGGAACCGGGTGTGCGTGTCGTGCCGATCGGCAATCTCCTGATGCGCGGCATGGGCTCTCTGGCCATGCTGATCCTGTTCCTGTGGTCGAAGCCGCCGGTTGCCTTTCTCGGCGCCACCGTGCCCGACCAGATCGTCAACGCGCATATCCTCTTCAACATCCTGATCCTGGTTGCCGGCCTGCCCCTGGCCGGTCTCGTCTACCGCGCTTCGGAAAAGATCGTGGCGCTCGGCACCAAACCGGCGCCGGCCGACGCGCTTGACGTCGTCGAACTGTCCGCGCTCAACGACAGCGCCCTGGACGTGCCAAGCCAAGCGCTGGCCAACGCCACCCGTGAGGTGGTGCGGGTCTGCGAGACGGTCGAGATCATGTTGAAGCGCATCATCGAGCTCTATGAGAGTGCCGACGCCGACAAGATCAAAGCGCTGGCCGCGCTCGACGACCGCGTCGACAAGAAGCACGCAGCGATAAAGCTCTATCTGGCCAAGGTCACCAAGAACCCGTTGAGCGAGGACGAGGCGCTGCGCTGCCAGGAGTTGATCGGCGCCTGCGTCAAGCTCGAACAGGTCGGCGACATCATCGTGCGCAACATGCTGGTGCATGTCAGGAAGAAGCTCGAGCGCGGACTGGAATTCACGCCCGAGGGCTGGCGCGAGCTTAGCGCCTTCCACGCTTCGGTGCTAGCCAACGCACGGCTTGCCTTCAACGTGCTGGTCTCGCGCGATCCCGAGACCGCCCGCCAGCTGGTGCTGGAAAAGGACCGGCTGCGCGACCGCGAGAAGGAGACCAGCGCCAGCCATTTCGTGCGGCTGCGCGACGGCACCGCCAAGAGCGTCGAGACCAGTTCCATCCATCTCGACACCATCCGCGACTTGAAGCAGATCAACTCGCTGCTCGCCTCGATGGCCTATCCCGTGCTCGAGGAACGCGGCCTGCTCACCGGCTCGCGGCTGAAGGCCGGATAGGCGTTGACGCTGTTTTCCCTTCTCCCCTTGTCGTGGGATCAAGAAAACCTAAAGCGGCGTCGACAATTTCTGGATTGCCCGCGGCTCTCGTTCGTGATTTGAGGCTATCCCATCCAAGGATCGCCTTCCCGCGCCATGCTTCCCCTCATCGCCCTGTTCATCGCCGCATTCGCGTTCGGCACCACCGAGTTCGTCATCGCCGGCGTGCTGCCGCAGGTTGCGGATGGCCTTGGCGTTTCCATCCCGACTGCCGGCTACCTCGTCTCGGGCTACGCCGGCGGCATCGCGATCGGCGGACCGCTGCTGACGCTCGCCACCAAGGCGATTTCCCGCAAGGCCTTGCTGCTTGGCCTTGCCGCAGCCTTCACCATCGGCCAGGCCGCTTGCGCACTTGCACCCGACTTCGCCTCCATGTTGCTGTTGCGGATTGCGGTGGCCGTGGCGCACGGCGCCTATTTCGGCGTCGCGATGGTGGTGGCGGTCAGCCTGGTCCGCCAGGACCAGCGTGGAATGGCCGTTGCGCTCATCCTGTCGGGCCTGACCGTCTCCAATGTCATCGGCGTTCCGGCCGGCACGGCGATCGGCAATGTCTGGGGGTGGCGCGCGACGTTCTGGGTGATGTGCGCGCTTGGCGTGGTGTCTATCGCAGCGATCACCGCCCTGCTGCCGCGCAAGACGGGTTCGTCGCGCCAGTCCGTCAGCTTTGGCAGCGAGGTACGCGTGCTCGCACGCCAGCAGGTCTGGACGTCGCTGATCCTCATGCTGATGCTGATGATCGGCCAGTTCGGCCTGTTCACCTACATCACGCCGACGCTGCTTGAAATCACCGGCCTCGACGAAGACCTGGTGCCGTGGGTGCTCCTGCTCAACGGGGTCGGCGCCACGATCGGCGTCTTTCTTGGCGGGCGGCTCGCCGACTGGAAACTGATGCCGTCGCTCATCACCATGCTTTTCATGCAGGCGGTGACACTTGCCGTCATTTACGCCGTCAGCCCGTACCCGGTGCCGATGGTGGTGGCGATCATTATCTGGGGCGGCCTCAGCTTTGCCATCGGCACGCCGATCCAGACCCGTATCCTGACCTGGACGGCGGACGCCTCCAACCTCGCCTCATCGCTGATCCCGGCCGGTTTCAATGTAGGCATCGCGCTGGCCGCCTCGCTCGGCGCCGCCATGCTCAATGCCGGTTATGGCTATCGCAGCCTGCCGGTGGTTGGAGCCATGGCCATGCTGGTCGCCGTGGCAGTCGCGTTTGCCTCGCATGTCCAGGAGTGGCGCAGCAGCGCGACACCACCTCTACCGGCCGCTGCCGAATAGACGGCGCCACGCCTCGTAGAAGACAGACGTGCCTCGTCAGTTCGTCTCTTTCAGCACATCGATGAAGGCGCGCAGGGCCGGCGGCACGAGGCGATGACCGGGATAGTAGAGGAATAGGCCGGGAATCGCCGGACACCAATCCTCCAACAAACTGACGAGCGCTCCCTGCTCGATGTAAGATTGAGCAGATTTGTCGGAGATATAAGCGACACCCAAACCACCGACCGCTGCCTCAGCCATCAGGTCCATATGGTCGAGCGTGAGCACGCCCGGGACATCAATGGAGATTTCCTGGCCATGTTTCTCGAATTCCCAGCGATAGGGCTTGCCGCTCGGCAGACGGAACCGGATGCAGGTGTGATTCCTAAGGTCATCAGGCACTCTCGGGGCCTGGCGGGCGGCGAGATAGCTCGGCGAGGCGACGGCAATGAAGCGCGTCGCCCCACCGAAGCGTACCGCAACCATGTCCTGTGGCACGGCCTCGCCAAGGCGGATGCCTGCGTCGAAGCCTTCGGCTACAATATCGATCAGCCTTCCCTCGGTAACGAGGTCGAGCGAAACCTGTGGGTAGCGCGCAAGAAAAGCCGGCACCGTGGATTTAAGCAGCATTCGGGCTGCGATCTCGCTGGAATTGATCCGCAGCGTACCTGCTGGGAGGCTGCGGAAGTTGTCCACCTCCGCAAGGGCCGCGTCTATGTCCCGCAACAGCGGCTGCAGGCGCGCGACGAGCCGTGCGCCGGCCTCTGTCGGTGCCACGCTGCGCGTGGTGCGATTGAGCAGGCGCACGCCCATCTCTCGCTCCAAAGCCCGCATCATGTGGCTGAGCGTCGAGGGCGACAGGCCGAGATCGTCCGCCGCCTTGCGGAAGCTGCGGTGGGAGACAATTGCCGCAAGTGCGGTCAGTTCGCGAAGGCCGGATCCATCACTCATGGGGAATCTTCATCAACTCATGCGAGATTGGGTGGATAGTACCATGAATTGGAAGGGATATCTTGTGTGGAGATAGCCGCGATCACGCGGTTTGGCGAACAAGGACTTCTCCCATGACCAAGATTTCTCCCGCGACCAGGACCTGGTTCATCACCGGTACCTCCTCCGGCTTCGGGCGGCTGCTGACGGAAAGGCTTCTGGCCCGCGGCGACCGGGTGGCCGCGACCGTGCGCAAGCCAGACGCCCTTGCCGGCCTGAAGGCAGATTATGGCGATCGCCTTTGGATCGCCTCGCTTGACGTTACCGACACCGGCGCAATGCGGCGGACGATCGACAAGGCTTTTCACGATCTGGGCCGCATCGATGTCATTGTCAGCAATGCGGGCTATGGCCTGTTTGGCGCGGCGGAAGAATTGGACGACGATCAGATCCGCCATCTGATCGATACCAACCTCATCGGCTCGATCCAGCTCATCCGCGCCGTGCTCCCGCATCTAAGAAAACAGGGCGGCGGCCGGATTCTGCAAATCTCCTCGGAAGGCGGACAGATGGCTTATCCTGGTTTCAGCCTCTATCACGCCACCAAATGGGGCATCGAAGGCTTTGTCGAATCCGTCCGGCAGGAGGTTGCGCCGTTTGGCATCGCCTTCACGATCGTCGAGCCCGGGCCGACGCGGACAAACTTTGCGGCCGGTTTGGTTAGTGCCAAGCCTACGGGCGCCTATGTGAATACGCCGGTCGGTGACCTGCGCGGGGCTTTTGCCGAAGGCTCCTTCGAGGTAAAGGGCGATGCGCAGAAGATGGTCGAAGCGATGGTAGCCTCAGTCGAACAGAACCTCGCTCCCCCGCGGTTGACGTTCGGCGCCGCCGCCTATGCCTCGATCAGCAGCGCGCTCCAGGGCAGGCTCGCCGAACTCGAAGCCCAGAGGGATATTGCATTGTCGATGGATTTCGACAGCTGACGGATGAGGTCAGGTTGACTTGCCAACGCTGCGGCAGCGTTGGCTGAAAACCTGCGGACCAGATTTTACAAATCGATCCGGTAGCGCAGGCTTTCGGCACCGCCATACGCAGCGTCCTCGAAGAAACGCCCGACGAGCCGGCCGCCATTGACCAGCACCACCTTCTGCGAGGCGAGATTACCCGGCTTGGCGGTGATCTCGACGAAGGGCAGGCCGAGCGCCCTCGCCTCGCCGAGCATCAGCCGCAGCGCCTCGGTCGCATAGCCGCGCCGCCGCTTCCACGGCACCACCGCGTAGCCGATATGGCCGAGCACATGCGGCGGCAGCTCGGCGGTGCCGCGTTGCCAGCGAAAGCCGATCGAGCCAGCGACTTCGCCGTCCCAGATCCAGCGCCGGAACCCCGGCAGGCGTGGCACTTTCGTCCCATCGGGCAAGGTGATCGGACCAGCCCTGGCCTCGGGGTCGTCGAAACCGGCGAGGAAAGCCACCGAATCCTTTTCGATGGCCGCAAGCTGCTCGCGCACCGCCTCCATCAGCCGCACATTGTCCGGCGACCAGCCGCGCTCAAGGGCGGCCTTATAGGATGGCAGATGTTCAAGCGCCGGTTTGACGAGTTCGACCATGACATAGGATTCGGAAGTTGACCTTCAGGGGCGGCTTTCTAAAATCAAGTATCATCGATGGGTCTACCACTGGAGTGAACACAATGGCCGGCAACACGTCTGAGAAGTCGGCGAAGGCCGCCGAGCGGGTCGCGACGAAGCCGACCCTCCTCTCGGGCGGCAACCCTCAGATCCCGAAGGGCTACGGCGATGCTCCCGTGCAGGCCTACATCGCGGCCATGCCGGGGTGGAAAAGCGATGTGGGGCGGCGCCTCGACGCGATCATCGTGCGCACCGTCCCCGGCGTGCACAAGGCAGTCAAATGGAACTCGCCTTTCTACGGCATCGAGGGCCAGGGCTGGTTTCTGTCGTTCCATGTCTTTACCCGCTACGTTAAAGTGACCTTCTTCCGGGGCACGTCGCTGCGCCCTGTTCCTCCCGGCGAGTCCAAGCACAAGGAAGTGCGCTACCTCGACGTCTATGAGGACCAACTCGACGAAGCTCAGTTCGCCGCTTGGGTGAAGCAAGCCAGCCAATTGCCCGGCGAACGACTGTGAGATGCGAGTTAGCCAAGGGCGTCCGCAAGCACCTCATTCAAGCGTGCGAACGCGGCGGTCTCGTCTGGCGCATGGGCCGGATTAACCTCTGTGATGGTCAGACCGCGCCATTGCGGCAGGGCGGCCAACTGCTTTAGCACGAAGGCGGCTTGCTCCAATTTGAGACCGCCGCAACGGCGCACATTCTCAGCAATCGGAAAATCGACAAAGGAGAGTACATCGACATCGAAGTGGATCAGCACGCAGTCAAAGCGCGCCGCCCATTCGGCCGCGCGCGCCGCCGCCTCGATATCATTCAAAGCTTCCTCACGCGATATAACCTTGATCGCGTTATCTCTGATCGTCGCGGCTTCGGGGGGAGTGATGTTCACGACGCCGAAATAGAGGAGCTGCTGAGGCACGAGCATCGGACGGGTTGGGCCGAGCCTCGCGAGCGAAGGCTCGCATCCCGAAATATTGAGCAGATGAGCGACACCCGTCCAGTCCAAGGCGCCGTCGCTCGTGTCGGGTGTGTTGAGATCGGCGTCGAAGTCTATGTAGACGAGTCCAATCCGCGCGCCGGCGGCGTTTGCTCCGGCGACCGTTCCCAGCTCCACAGTACAATCCCCGCCTAAAACAAGCACGTCTTCCTGCGCTGCGATCGCCGTCGCCACGTGGCTTGCGACCAAGTCACAGGCGTGGCGCACGGCCTCCAGGTTCATAGCCTGCGGCTGCGAGGGATCCGGTCGCCATCGGAACGATGCAACATCGCCATGATCCCTGATGGTTCGGCCTCGGCTCACGAGCGCCTCTGCAAGCCCATGTCGCCGAAAGGCGGCGGGGGCTTGTTCCTGCCCCGGCGAATAGGCGCCGGCGCTGGTGGCGGCGCCGATAATGTTCAACAAACGCGCTGCCAAATCGAAGCTCCATTTTCGGATGATCCTCGTTGCAAAACGTGTCCGGAGGGAGGAAGGTTCCTGCTCGACGTTGAGAGTTTGGCGCCGGAATTGGCATCAGGCCCAATAGGCCAGGCGTTTCGCGCCGGAATGGCAAACGGCTTGCACGTCGATGCCGTCGAGAGACGCCAGACGCCGAGCCTGCACAAAACCACCGGACCTAGTACAATCATGACCAAAGCGACAACAGCCATGAAGAAGAGCGGCTCGAAGGAAGGAGAAAACACTCCCTCTCAGTTGATAGATGCGAGAATCAACGAGCTGAGCGATTGGCGGGGCGAGACGCTCGCTCGGGTCCGAAGCCTCATCAAGCAGGCCGACCCCGAAGTGGTCGAGGAGTGGAAGTGGCGAGGGGTTCCGGTGTGGGAGCACGCGGGAATAATCTGCACCGGTGAGACGTACAAGAATGTCGTGAAGATGACCTTCGCCAAGGGCGCCTCGCTGGAAGACCCTGCAGGCCTTTTCAACTCCAGCCTCGAAGGCAACACCCAGCGCGCCATCGATATCCATGAGGGCGACAAGATCGATGAAGAGGCGTTGAAGGCGCTCATTCGCGCCGCCGTGGCACTGAACATGTCGGTGCGAGCTACCGCCCGCCCTCAGAAACCAAAGAGCGCTTGAGGATCATCCGCATCCAGCCAGACTCACTCCTCGCGGTCGCCTCCCTCAAGGCCTTACGAGCATCGCTCCAGCGGGAAAAATCCCTACTGCAGCAGTCCCTTGACCATGCCGCTCGCCTTGGAGAAATCCATCTGGCCGGCATATTTCTCCTTGAGCACGGCCATCACCTTGCCCATGTCCTTGACGCCGCTGGCGCCGGTCTCGGCGATGGCGGCGCGGATCGCCGCTTCGGTCTCGGCCTGCCCCAGTTGCATCGGCAGGAAATCGCGGATGATAGCCATCTCGTCGCGCTCCTGCGCGGCAAGCTCCGGCCGCTTGCCGTCGTCGAACGCCTTGGCCGACTCCTCGCGCTGCTTCACCATCTTGGCCAGTATCTGCAGGATCTCGTCATCGCTGGCCGGCTCCTTGCCGGCGCCGCGATTGGCAATGTCGCGATCGTGAATGGCCGCCTGGATCAGCCGCAAGGTCGGCAGCCGGCGCTTGTCCTGCGCCTTCATCGCGCTCTTCAGGGATTCAGCGATTTTGCCGCGCATGATGCTTTCTCCTTCGATCCGGCGCGGACAATAGCCTTGCCCAAAGCCCAAGGCAAATTCGACACCGACCGGCAAATGCCTGATATCGTTCAATGAAATAAATCGATGCCGTTCGGGATGGCCGCATTGACCGCTCTGGCGCCTTATCCTATGTACTGGGCCTTGCATGAGCTGAATTTTTGTTGCGCGCGCTGGCTGCGAAATCGCAGCTGCGCGCGGTTTGCTGCGCAGAGTGGTCCGCCGGACCGATTGAAGGGCGCAGCCTTTTAGGAGTGCCGCCATGGCAACGATGACCGCTGCGTCGACCCCCCCTTGGGCCACCGAAAAGCCGACCGCCTTGCTGGTGCTGGCCGACGGCACCGTCATCGAGGGTCGCGGTCTTGGCGCCACCGGCTCCGCCGTTGCCGAGGTTTGCTTCAATACCGCGCTGACAGGCTATCAGGAAATCCTCACCGATCCGTCCTATGCCGGCCAGATCGTCACCTTCACCTTTCCGCATATCGGCAATATCGGCACC
Source organism: Mesorhizobium sp. M6A.T.Ce.TU.016.01.1.1 (assembly GCF_003997065.1). Lineage (NCBI taxonomy): Bacteria > Pseudomonadati > Pseudomonadota > Alphaproteobacteria > Hyphomicrobiales > Phyllobacteriaceae > Mesorhizobium > Mesorhizobium sp. M6A.T.Ce.TU.016.01.1.1. Next base: position 214,689 of record NZ_RZTJ01000008.1, read on the forward strand.
AATGACGAGGACATCGAGGATCTCAACCCGGTTGCCCGCGCCGGCGCCGTCGGCGCCGTGTTCAAGGCCGACGTCACCAACCCGTCCAGCTATCGCGCCGCAGCCGGTCTCGACCAGTGGCTGAAGAAACGCGGCATCATAGCGCTTTCAGGCATCGACACCCGCGCGCTTACCGCGCTGATCCGTGAAAAGGGCATGCCCAACGCCGTCATCGCCCACGCGCCTGACGGCATCTTCGACATTGACGATCTGAAGCGCCGTGCCGCCGCCTGGTCCGGCCTGATCGGGCTTGATCTGGCCAAAGACGTCACTTCCGGCCAGTCCTCGGTCTGGCGCGAGACGCCCTGGGTCTGGGACGAGGGCTTTGGCGAACAGATCGATCCGTCCATGCATGTCGTCGCCATCGACTACGGCGTCAAGCGCAACATATTGCGCCTGCTTGCCGGTCTTGGCGCCAAGGTCACCGTGGTGCCGGCCAACACCGGCGCCGAGGAGATCCTCGCCATGCGGCCCGACGGCATCTTTCTCTCCAACGGTCCCGGTGATCCGGAAGCCACCGGCGACTACGCCGTTCCGGTCATCCAGGACCTGCTGAAGACCGACATCCCGGTCTTCGGCATCTGCCTGGGCCACCAGATGCTGGCGCTGGCGCTGGGTGGCAAGACCGCCAAAATGCATCAGGGCCATCACGGCGCCAACCATCCGGTCAAGGATCACACCACCGGCAAGGTCGAGATCGTCTCGATGAATCACGGCTTTGCCGTCGATGCCGACTCGTTGCCGAGCGGCGTCGAAGAAACCCATGTCTCGCTGTTCGACGGCTCGAATTGCGGCATCACTCTGACAGGCAGGCCGGTCTTCTCGGTCCAGCACCATCCCGAAGCCTCGCCCGGCCCACAGGATTCGCACTATCTGTTCCGCCGCTTCGTCAATCTCATCCGCGAAAAGCGCGGCGAGCCGGCGCTGGCCGAGCGCGCCTGATTCAGGTTCGCACCGTCGCCGTCGTGACGTCCTTCACCGCGACCGGTCTTTCGACCCTGAGCACGAATGCTATTAACGACAAGGCAAGAAAAATGCCGCCGAGCACAAAGGGCGCGCCGCCGAACACCACCGGCGCGCTCGGCCCGGTGAACCAGGCGAAGATTCCGGTATAAAGCAGCGGCGTGATGATGCTGGTGATCGAAAACACGCTCGTCATCGCACCTTGCAATTCGCCCTGCGCGGAGGGCGGCACCTTGGCCGCCGCCAGGCTCCGCAGCGGCGGGTCGGCCAGCGCCTCGAGGCAGGTCGCCACGATCACCGCATAGATCATCCATCCCTTCCATGCCGCAGCATAGCCGAAGGCGGCGAGCGCGGTAAAAGCAAGACCGATGGCGGCGGTCCGCCATTCGCCGAGCCGTGGAATGACGCGCGGCAGGACAAAACCCATCACCAGTGCCCCGCCAAGACCGAAGACGCCGAGCGAGAGGCCGATCTGCTGTTCGCTCCAGCCATAGCGGTAACTGCCGACGAACGACCACACGGCAGGGTACATCATGTGGCCGAGCGTCATCAGGAAGAACACCAGCCCGATCCAGCCGATGCCATGATAGTTGCGCATCTGCTTGAGGGCGCCGAGAGGATTGGCGCGGCGCCACTCGAACCGACGCCGATGGTGCTGCTCCAGCGTTTCCGGCAGGAAGAACCAGCCGACGATGAAGTTGATGAGTGCAAGCCCCGCCGCGCCCCAGAACGGCACGCGCGGCCCGAATTCGCCCAGCAATCCGCCCAGCACCGGGCCGATGATGAACCCGACACCGAAGGCGATGCCAAGCAGGCCGAAATTCTTCGCCCTGTTCTCGTCGGTGCTGACATCGGCGATGAAGGCGGAGGCGGTCGAGTAGCTGGCGCCGCTGATGCCGGCCAGCACCCGGCCGATGAACAGGACCGAATAGGACCAGGCGACCGCGCAGATCAGATTGTCGATGGCGAAGGTCAGCACTGAGGCCAGCAGGATCGGGCGGCGCCCGAAGCGGTCGCTGAGATTGCCGACCAGCGGCGCGAACAGGAACTGCATGGCCGCATAGACGAAGAACAGCCAGCCCCCCTCGATCGCCGCTTCGCTGACACCAACGCCGGTCAGCTCCTGCAGATAGGCCGGCAGCACCGGCATGATGATGCCGATGCCGGTAATGTCGAGCAACAGCGTGGTGAAAACAAGCGCAAGCCCCCGCCCGGCGGTTTTGGCTTCGATCATGACGGTATCGACTCCTGGAGCCGCCTCGGAGCGAAGGCGGAAGAACTCGTTGTAGGCGAGTCAGCCGCGCAGAACAATAAGAGAACACGCCAGGAATTTTGTTCCTGACATCAACTGTCGACATGAGTGCGGCCACGGCCTGCAGCGCAGCTCGCCGCTTCAACGGTCATTTCAACGGGGTCCGAACACCTCAGATCGGGGTGTTGAACGTATCGCAATCAGAGAGCTTGCCGCTCCTGTAGCCGCGCGCCAGCCAGGTCTGCCGCTGCTGCGACGTGCCATGGTTGAAGCTTTCCGGAATGACATAGCCCTGCATCTTCTTCTGCATCGTGTCGTCGCCGATCTGCTGGGCGGCGTTCAGCGCCTCTTCCATGTCGCCCTGTTCCAGGATGCCTTTTTGCCCGGTGAAATGCGCCCAGACGCCGGCGAAGCAATCGGCCTGAAGCTCGACCTGCACCGACATGTGGTTGGATTCGGCCTCGCCCATCTGCTGGCGCATCTGGTTGAACTTGGGCAGGATGCCGGTGAGGTTCTGCACATGATGGCCGACCTCATGCGCGATCACATAGGCCTGGGCGAAATCGCCCGAGGCGCCGAATTGCTGGTCGAGCTGCTGAAAGAAGGTGGTGTCGAGATAGACCTTGCGGTCGCCGGGACAGTAGAAAGGTCCGGCCGCAGACGAGGCGGAGCCGCAGGCCGAGCGGATTTGTCCGCTGAACAGAACCAGCTTCGGATCTTCGTAGGTCAGGCCGTTGGCCTGGAAAATGCCGCTCCAGGTATCCTCGGTCTCGGCCAGCACGGTCGAGACGAACTGCTTCATCTCGTCGGAGGCCGGCGCACCGGTGCCACCGCCCTGCTCGCCGCTATTGTCGGTGATCTGGCCGCCGCCGCCCGGCGCCAGGCCGCCATCGCCGCCGGCCAGGATCTGCAGCGGATCGATGCCGAAGGCCTTCAGTCCGAAGTAGAGGACCACGAGAATGACGATGGTCGACAGCGACATTCCGCCGCCAGAGCGGCCGCCGACCGGGATGCGGAACCGGCCGGGGCCGCCGCCCGGCAGGTTGAACCCGCCACCGCTCTGACCACGTTGGTCCTGGACATTGTCACTCTGACGACGACCCTTCCAGAGCATGGCGAATCCCCGTAAAGTATTTCCGGTCCATCGAACCGTGTTTCGGTTCGACCGGACACGACAACAAATATCCCAACGGTTGCACCAAGTCACAGCATTTTTCGCATGGAGGCACTCCGCAGCGTTGCAACCGTCATGGCACGCTGCGCAAATGGACGGCGGGTCGCAACATCATGGTTCTCGGCGTCAATCGTGCGACGCGGCTCCGGCGTCGTGCGCATGCAGGGCGTCAATGCCCGCGCCGTCGCCATGCTCCAGCTGATGCAGGCGCCACGCTGCTCGCGGACACTCTGTTGGCGCCTTTCCGGGCCTTGGGTATTACGCTCAGATCTTCTGCTTGGCGCCGGCGCTCTTTCCGTCCGAGCTCTTCGAGCGCTCATCGAAGCGGGCCGCACCTTTTTTCAGTTGATGCCCGGTTTCCGCTTCCGTCTTGCGCTCGTCCTTCGCCGCAGCTTGCTTCAATCCCTTGGCAGCTTGCTTGCCCTTCGGTGTCGGTGCCTGTTCAACGCCCATCGTATCCTCCTCGGCCTCGCGCCATCGCGTGGCACGATCTCAAACGCAGCGGCAACGCGGCGGTTCCGGCAGGACTGTCGACAATGGCTGTAGACTTAGCGTGTCGCCGTCATCGCCTTGCGAAACGCTTCAAGCGTCTCGGCGCTGACATGGTGCTCGATGCCCTCGGCGTCGATGCGCGCCGTCTCGGCGCTGACGCCGAGCGAGCGCAGGAAGGCTTCCACAGTCTGATGGCGAATGCGGCTCTCTTCCGCGACCTTGCGGCCGGCATCGGTCAGGAACACGCCCCGGTAGGGTTTCCTGGAGACGAGCCCGTCCGCGCACAGTCGCGTCAGCATTTTGGCGACGGTCGGCTGGGCTACGCCGAGCCGCGCCGCGATGTCGACCTGGCGCGCCTCGTTGCCGTCCTCGATCAGGTCGGCGATGAGCTCGACATAGTCCTCGACCAGCGCGCTGCGGCGCGCTTCGCGCGTTTGCCTAAACCCCTCCGAGTGACTTTCGGCGTCAGGCAGCGGCTTTTCGCGTGGAACCGGTCTATTCTTCAGCGCCAATACGCGCTCCTCCTCGACTGTCTGCGGATAGGCCGGCATTTATACATTCATAGCACGGGCTTCCATTCTTCTGGCCCTTTATTTGCATTCGACGGCAGGCGCAACCAGCCTTTCCGATTCACCCGCGCTTCGCCAGCAGGGGACACTATTCAAAAGCACAAACAATGAAACATAGCATATTGCATAATGTTCAGCCCTGACATAGATAGAATGGCAACTTAGCCGATCCATCGGAAATCCCCCCATGTCAGAAGCCGAAGCCGCAACAGCATCCCGAACCATGTGGCGATTTGCCCGGCCGGAAGAGGACGAGCAGCCAAGCCTGCGCGAGGTCAACGCCTCGATCGCGGTGCCGCAGTCGGGCGTCTGGTTTCGCCGGCTGTTCGCCTTCATGGGGCCGGGCTACATGGTTTCGGTCGGCTATATGGATCCGGGCAACTGGGCGACCGACCTCGCCGGCGGCGCCCAGTTCGGCTACACGCTGCTCTTCATCATCATGCTGTCGAACCTGATGGCGATCCTGCTGCAGGCGCTCGCCGCCAGGCTCGGCATCGCCACCGGTCGCGACCTCGCCCAGGCCTGCCGTGCCTATTATCCGCGGCCGGTCAATTTCATGCTGTGGATCGCCTGCGAACTGGCCATCATCGCCTGCGACCTGGCCGAGGTCATCGGCACGGCGATTGCGCTGCAGCTGCTGTTTGGCATTCCGCTGATCGGCGGCGCCGTCTTGACCGCCCTCGACGCTTTCCTCGTTCTGCTGCTGATGAACAGGGGCTTCCGTTACCTCGAGGCCTTCATCGTTGCGCTTTTGATCATCATCTTCGGTTGCTTCGCCATCCAGATCTTCGCCGCCGCTCCGCCGGTCGGCTCGATCCTGCATTCCATGTTCGTGCCGTCGTCGGAGATCGTCACCAACCCGGCGATGCTCTACATCGCCATCGGCATCATCGGCGCCACCGTGATGCCGCATAATCTCTATCTGCATTCCTCGATCGTGCAGACCCGCGCCTATGAGCGCACCGAAGCTGGCAAGCGCGATGCCATCAAATGGGCAACCACCGACTCGACCATCGCCTTGATATTGGCGCTGTTCGTCAACGCCTCCATCCTGATCGTCTCGGCGGTGGCCTTCCACGGCACCGGCCATCACGACGTCGCCGAGATCGGCCAGGCCTTCGAGCTTCTCTCGCCGCTGCTCGGCCTCGGCATCGCTTCGATCCTGTTTGCCGTGGCGCTGCTTGCCTCCGGCTTGAACTCCACGGTGACGGCGACGCTCGCCGGCCAGATCGTGATGGAGGGCTTCCTGCGCCTGCGTATTCCGCAATGGGCGCGCCGCCTGCTGACGCGCGGCATCGCCATCATCCCGGTGGTGGTCGTCACCGCGCTCTATGGCGAGAAGGGAACCGGCCAACTCCTCGTCTTCAGTCAGGTGATCCTGTCGATGCAGCTCCCCTTCGCAGTGGTGCCGCTGGTTCAGTTCGTCTCCGACAAGCGCAAGATGGGCAGTCTCGCCATCCCACGGGGCGTCGCCGCGCTGGCCTGGGCGGTCGCCGCTCTCATCCTGGTGCTCAACTTCAAGCTGCTCTACGACACCGTCGCCGGCATCGGCTGAGGCGTTTTTGGCTCTCCGCCGCAGGGGATCCAAACAATCGCAAAGCGTTCGGCCAGAGGCGATCTGGACTGATGCGACAAATCGGCAGTCTGCGCTATCTTGATGCCATGACCAATCTCGCCGATGTGTGCCGCTTCTATGCGCGACTGATGACTGCCAATGCAGGTTCGGCCGATCCGCGTCTCGAAGGCGTGTTCGCCGCGGTCCCGCGCGAAGCCTTTCTCGGCCCTGGGCCGTGGACGGTCGTCGCCGGCAACGGCAAGGTCGAAACGCCGAGCGCCGATCCCGTACACATCTATCAGAACGTGCTGGTAGCGCTTGACGCCGATAAGGGCATCAACAATGGCGAGCCGTTTCTGCACGCCATTTGGATCGGCAAGGTGGCGCCAAAACCCGGCGAGATCGTGACCCATGTCGGCGCAGGCACCGGCTATTACACAGCTCTGCTGGCCCAGTTGATTTCGCCGGGCGGCGCAGTCATAGCCTTCGAACTGGAACCCAGTCTCGCCGACCGCGCGATAAAGAATCTCGAAGCTTATGACGGGGTGACCGTCATCCATGGCGATGCGGTCATAAGCGGCCTGCCACCGTCCGACATCATCTACGTCAATGCCGGCGTCGCGGCACCACCGGCCAAGTGGCTGAAGGCGCTAAAACCCGGCGGCCGCATGGTCTTTCCGTGGCGTCCGTCCGAGCGCGTTGGCCTCGCTGTGATGGTGACCCGCACTGAACAGGGTCTTGCCTGCGATCCGTTCATGCGGTCATGGTTCATCCCTTGCATCGGCGCCTCGCTCGCAAGTTCCGCGACGAAAATCCCCAATCGCGAAAAGGCGGCGCGCAGCCGCTCGATCTGGCTGACGGCCGACAAGGCACCGGACCACACCGCCACTGCCGTCATCGGCGACGTCTGGTTCTCGTCGCGGAGCACTGGGCCTTCGTGAAACCGGAATGCCGGAAATTTTTCAGGCTCCTGTCGGACAGACGTCTGCTCGCACGTCCTTTGGCCGAACTCCGGCCCCGACGGCACGGATGATGAAAAAGGGAGAATCCAATGAGGAAGATCATCACTGCGACATTCGTCAGCCTCGACGGCGTCATGCAGGCGCCTGGCGGGCCGGAAGAAGACCCGGTCGGCGGCTTCGAATTCGGTGGCTGGACGTTCCATTACTGGGACGACGTCGGAGGCGCCTTTATTGGTGAGACCTTCGCAAAACCCTTCGCGCTGCTCCTCGGCCGCAAGACCTACGACATCTTCGCCGCGCATTGGCCGTACCAGAAGAGCGGTCCGATCGCCGACAGCTTCAACGCCGCCACCAAATATGTGGCAACGCACCGGCCCGATACGCTGTCGTGGCAAAACAGCCAGTGGCTCGGCGACGACGTCGTGGCCGCACTGCGCCAGCTCAAGCAGGAGGACGGCCCGGACCTGCTCATCCAGGGATCGAGCGAACTCATCCAGACCTTGCTCGCCAATGACTTGATCGACCAGATCAGCCTGCTGACCTTCCCGCTGGTGCTTGGCAAGGGCAAGCGGTTGTTCGGCAGCGGCGCAATTCCGGCGGCCTTCACGCTGAGCCGCTCACAGGTATCGACCACCGGCGTCATCATGGCGACCTATGAACGTGGCGGTGAGATCAAGACCGGGTCTTTCGCCCAGGAACAGCCGTCCGAAGCCGAGATCGAGAGACGCCGAACCTGGAAATAGACGACCGCGCGCTGCGTTAACAACAAGGGGATGACCGACATCGGCCGTCCCTTTGCCATTTTGCCGATCACGCCGCCTGTTGCCGCCGCGCCAGCCCGTCGCGGATGCACGCGGCAAACTCCCGCGCCGCCGGCCCGACACCATGCTTCGGCAGATGCAAATTGATCGAGAAATTCGGCAAGGCCGGCAGCTCCGGATCGGCGGCCAGGATGTCGAGATCGCCCGGCACGGTGGAGGCCAGCCAGGTCGTGACGGCCAGGTCCGAACGCACAGTCGCCGTCGTCGCGTCGAGGTTGCCGTTCTCGAACACGGTCCGCCATTCCAGCCCATGCTCGTTGAGCGCCGCCAGCACCGCCGGGCGGAAGGCGCAGGTGTCGGCCACCATCGAAACCGGCAAAGGCCGCTTGCGGCGGGCTATGCCGCCTCTCGCGCCGACCCAGACCAGCCGGTCGATGGCGAGACATTCGCCGGCGGACGGACCGACCGGTTCCTCGATCACGGCAAGGTCTATCGTGCCAGTCGCCAATGCCGCCGAAAGCTCTGGCGACGAGGCGCAGACCAGCGAAATCTCGACCTGCGGATAGGTCTCGGCATAGGTCTTCAGCACCGGCGCAAGCATGGTGCCGACAAGATCGTACGGCACGCCGAGCCGCACCTCACCAGCGACCGCGCTGGTCGCCATCTCGGCCCAGATCTCGTCGTTCAGGGAGAGCAGGCGCTTGCCCTTGCCGAACAGTCGTTCCCCGGAACGGGTCAGTCTCAGCCCGCGCCGGTCGCGCTCGAACAGGCTGCAGCCGAGAACCTCCTCCAGCCGCTTGATCTGCTGGCTGACGGCGCCCTGCGTCAGATGCAGCGCGTTCGCAGCCGCCGTCATGCTGGCCTTGTCGGCGACGGTGACGAAGGTCCTGACCAAGGCCGTGTCGAGATTGCGGATCATGGTTTGCATTATATTCTCTAATGCCAACCATAGCAAACATTGCATTTACTGATGCCTGACAATGCTTAGCATGCTGGATTCCCAACAGAGGAAACAGCATGTTTGAGGCCATCCTTCCGCTCTTCCTGTTTGCGCTGGTCTCGACCTCCACGCCCGGCATGGCCACGACCTTGTCGACAGCGTCGGGGGCGCAGTTCGGCTTTCGCCGCTCGGTTCCGCTGATGGCCGGAAGTGCTGCCGGCCTGGCCACGGTGGCCGCGGCAGGTGCGGCCGGGCTCGCCGGCCTGCTGGCGGCGGCTCCGTCCCTGCAGCTGGCGATGAAGATAGCCGGATCGCTCTATCTGATCTGGCTCGCCGTCAAGATCGGCCGCAGCGGTCCACCCAATCTGGACGTGACCATGGCAAAGCCGAACAGCTTTTTCGGTGGCGCCGGCCTGCAATGGATGAACCCCAAGGGCTGGGCGATGGGATTGGGGGCGGCGGCATCTTTTGCCGCACTCGCCAACGGACCGCTGCAGCTTGCCCTGTTACTCGGCGCGGTCTTTGGCCTGGCAGCCGCGCTGTCGCTGTCGGCGTGGTGCGTGGCGGGCACGCTGCTCGCCCGGTTGCTTAGAACCGAGCGGCAGTGGCGGGTGTTGAACATTGCGCTCGGCCTGCTGCTGGCCGCCTCGATCATCCCGATGTGGCGAACAGCCTAAACGCTTGAGTTCCTCGTCCCACCTGCGTGGGGCGAGGAACCCAAATTCTGCGGGGGCGCCAATCCCACCTCGGCCTTCAAGCCGCGTAGCGTGCCGCCGGTTTGTCAGCATGCAAGCTGCCGTAAAGGGCTTGCCGAGCGCCAAGGAAGATGTCCAGCTTGGCCGCATCGGCAAGCGCTGGTGCAGTGACGGCTTCACCCCTGGCAAGGCCGACAAGTGCTGCATCCACCAGATCGTCGGCCGTCATGATGATCTCCTTCGGGAGGCTGTCGATATCGCTGCCCGCAAGTTCCCAGAACTCGGTTCGCGTGGCCCCTGGCAGCACCACCTGCGCCTTCACCCCGGTGCCGGTGACTTCGCGCTGCAAGGCTTCGGTGAAGTTGACGACATAGGCCTTGGTGCCGCTGTAGATACCGCCGAACGAGGTGTCGAAGGCCAGCACCGAGGCGATGTTGACGATGGCGCCGCGGTTGCGCGACAGCAGTCCCGGCAGGACCGCGCGCGTCAGCCGGGTCAGCGCCACGACATTGACCTTGATCATCCGCTCGGCCACGTCGGCGTCGGCCGTTGCCACGAGTTGCGCACCGCCAAGGCCGGCATTATTGACCAGTAGCGTCACGCTGTCGTCGGCCGATATCACCTGCTCGACGCGGCGCACATCGTTGTCGTCGGCAAGATCGGCGCTGATCACGCCGACCTTGCGGCCGTATTCGGCGCGCAGCTTGCCGGCCAGTTCCTCCAGCCGCTCGGCGCGCCGCGCCACCAGCACCAGATCATATCCCTGCCCCGCCAACCGGTCCGCATAAACAGCGCCGATGCCCGACGAGGCGCCGGTGACAACCGCCGTGCCCTTGTTGTTCTGTCCACTCATTGTCCTGTTCCTTTTTTCGGTTGATCTGCTTCGCTTCGAACCGGTGCAGGCACGGTGGGCGATCGCCCTCGCCTTGCCGGCAAAGCCGTGCGATTCAATTAGTGGCATATGCCACTGTTTGCGAAGTAGGTATATGCCACTATCTTGTCAATGATTGACGCGGGGAATATTTGTGAGGCAGTGAACGGACATCATGTTGCCGTCGCCAAGGACCCATCATGTCGAAAGACACCCTTCCGGGCCTGACCCTTTGCAACAACGCCGTGCTGCGCCGCGCGACGCGCAAGCTTGGTCAGTTCTACGACGATGTGGTCGCCCCGTCGGGCCTGAAGGCCACTCAGCAAGGCCTGCTCTACCAGATCCATATCGGGGACGAACCGGCCATGGGCGCCATTGCCGCTGCCCTCGTTATGGACCTGTCGGCACTCGGCCATACGCTGAAGCCGCTGATCCGCGACGGTTATGTCGAGACCTTCACTGATCCGGATGACCGCCGTATCAAGCGCGTGCGGCTGACGCCGCAGGGCTCGGTCAAGCTCGATGAGGCCATGAAGCTGTGGCGCGTCGCCCAGCAGCGTTTTGAGGACATGGTCGGCAAGGAGCAGGCGGCAATGTTGCGCGCGGCGCTGGACGACATCGCCGCGCTGGATTTTGGTATACCGCCGGCAGCGCCCTGAGGTCTCGAACAGCGGCGGTAGCCAGAACTTATTCCGCCGGCATTGCCACCGCCCGGGCCGCCCGGTGGCCGGCCAGCATGACGCCAAGACCCAGGATCGGGAACGCTGCGGCGACCAGGCCGAGATCAGCCGGCGCGCCATAGCGCAGCACCGCGCCGCCGACGACGGCGCCCAGCGCCACGCCGAGATAGAGCGCCGAGCCGTTGAGCGACAGCACGATGGGCGCCGCGTCGGGCGCCAGCCTGATGATGCGGCTCGCCTGCGCCGGCGGGAAGGCCCAGCCGACGATGCCCCACGGCACCATCATGGCCATCAGCGCCGGCCCGGCGATGCTGTGCGGCAGGAATGTCGGGATGACCGAGAGCATGACCAGCATCACCGCGCTCAGCGCCAGCGACCAGCTGACGGTGCGCGTCGCGCCGAAGCGGTCGGCCGCCTGCCCGCCGGCAATATTGCCGATAACGGCGCCGACACCGAAGGCAAGCAGCATGCCGGGCAGCGCGATCGGGCTCAAGCCTCCGCCTTCGATGGCTAGCGGCGCGACAAAGGCAAAGACCGTGAAGGCGCCGGTGAGCGCCAAAAGCGTGGTCAGCAGGATCGATGGCACGCCGGGGCGAAGGGTTGCGGCCAGCCGTTGCCTGAGCGGCAGCTTGGTGCCGACGATGCCGCGGGGCAGCCGGTACCATAGGATTGCGCCGGCCAATGCGCCGAGCGCGGCGATGGCAAAGAACGTGCCGCGCCAGCCGGCAACTGTCGCGACAAGCGCGCCGAGCGGCGCGCCGACCGCCACCGCCACCGTGGTGCCGCCGACGACGACGGCAATGGCGCGGGCGCGGTGATGATCATCGACAAGCGCCACGGCCGTCCCTTGCGCCGTCGCCGCGAACAGGCCGGACGACAGCGCCATGACGATGCGCGCGATCAGCAGCAGTTCGAACGACGAACTCAGCGCCGCCGCCAGATTGCCCAGCACGAAAAACACCAGCGTCCACAAGATGACGCGCCGCCGGTCCCATTCGCCGGTGAGCGTCGCCAGGATCGGCGTGCCGAGCGCATAGGCGAGCGCGAAGGCGGTGATCAGCGTCCCGGCGAGTGGAACGGAGATGGCGGCATCGGCTGCGATGTCGGGCAGCAGGCTTGAAATGACGAAGCCTTCGGTCGCGATCGTGAATGATCCGAGCGCAAGCCAGATGAGGCGCTTGTCCATGGATTCTTCCTTAGTTCAAAATTTATTGAACAATTGAACATAACAGGGCATGATGTCAATGTAACCTCGCGAAAATAGCTGACCCCTGCTGACAGCCCTGTGTCAGGACAGGGCATGAATGTAGAAACTATGTGCACTCGCCAAAGGAGGAGATGCGTTGAAATCGGCCCCGATTGCGCTTAATTCCTGGGCATGACCCTGCCCCATCCCACCGCCGACCAGATCAGTCTGCCGAACGTGCTTGCCGTGCTCGGCGATCCCACGCGGCTGGCCATCGTGCGCTATCTCGCCAGCAAGGAAGGCGTGCCGCTGAACTGCAGCCAATTCCTCGATCTCGGCTCGAAGACCAATCTGAGCTATCATTTGGCCAAGCTGCGGGAGGCCGGCGTTACCCGCGCCGAGGTGCTCGGCACCAGCCGGCTGATTACACTGCGCCGCGACGACCTCGATGCCCGCTTTCCGGGCCTGCTCGACAGCGTCATTGCGGCTACCGTCAACGATACGGCGCTGCCCGCGATCGGCGCCCCCGAGATCGAAATCCAAGCATAGCCGTCTCCCGGCACCCGCCAGTACCGAGCACAACTCGCCAGGATTGGTTGGTGTCCTGGCAGTCCTCCTGCTATGCCTCGCTTCGACCCAACGGAGTTTCCCATGCGCATTGCCGTCCTCGCCGATATCCACGGCAACGTCCTCGCCCTGGACGCTGTGCTCGACGATCTGCGGCAACGCGGCGGCGCCGACCTCCTCGTCAATCTCGGCGATTGCGTCTCCGGCCCGCTCTGGCCGCGCGAAACCATGGAGCGGCTTGAAGCGCTCGCCCTGCCGACGGTGCGCGGCAATCACGACCGCCGCGTCGCCCGCGACACCGCCGATGAAACCATGTGGCCGTCCGACCGCTACGCACAGGAGCGGCTGACATCGGCGCAGCGCGAGGCGCTGTTCGCCTTGCCCCTCACGCTGGAGATCGCACCTGGGGTAACCGCCTTCCATGCCCGGCCCGACCATGACGAAAAATATCTGACCGATACGATAGCCGACGGCCAGCTGGTGCGCGCGCCGCTGGCCGCCATCAAGCGGCGGCTGGGCGCGCTCGATCCCGCTTGCCGCATCGTGCTGTGCGGCCATAGCCACCGCAGCGAGCTGGTCCGTATCCCCGACGGCCCGGTCGTCTTCAATCCGGGCAGCATCGGCTGTCCCGCCTATGACGATTCGACACCACCGGCGCATGTTTCCGAGCAAGGTTCTCCGCATGCACGCTACGGCATCGTAGAACTGGGCGAGCGGGGCCGCCCCGACCGCTTCGAGGCCATCGCCGTCGATTATGACCACGAGGCGGCGGCGCGGCAGGCCGAACAGGCGGGACGGCCGGAATGGGCCCACGCGCTACGCACCGGATTTATGCCAGGCTGAACGCGGAACGCGTTCATGCCGGGTTGAACGAGGAACGAGTTCATACCCCAGGCTGAACGCGGAACGCGTTCATGCCCGGCTGAACGAGGTACGAGCTCATGCCCGGCTGAACCGTCTTCATGCCAGGGTCGCATTTTCGGGCTTACATAGCGCCATGTCGTCCCTTATAAAATCGAGCTGGCGTCCGGTGGCGTTTCCGTACCTGGCCGCGCCTTCGGTAATGCATCTATCGCCCACGGCCAAAATGATGAGGCGCACAGTTACGCTCCGAACGACGCTGTACGCGCTGATTGCCGCCCCTCTCCTGCTGGCGCTGCTGCCGGCCAGGGCCGAGGAGGCGCCTTTCGTTTCCATCGTGACCGACCTCGCTCCAGGCGATCTCCTGAACGTCCGCGCGACGGCATCGGCGATGGGTAAGATCCAGGCTCGACTGCCGAATGGTACGAGCGTCAACAATCTCGGCTGTAATGACGTCAATGGCTACCGCTGGTGCAAGGTCGCGGAGATCGACAACCCGCAACTGACCGGATGGGCTCCTGCGCGCTACCTGAACCCCGAGAATCCGGCGGCCGTTGCGGATGCGGATACCGAAACGGCCGGCGAAGGCACAGCCCCAGCTGGGGCCTCGAACCCGGCAACCGCAGATCAGCCGCTGCCGGACCTGACAGCGCGCCTGGGCGCGGCCGGTCAGGAAACCACGATGACGGCGGCTGAGGCAATCGGCAGGGCCGCCATAGAGGATGCCTTGGCGGTCGCTGCCAGCGGAAATCCTTCGACGGGGGAGATGCAGGTGTCCGCAGCGGCGGAGCCCGTCCAGAGCCGCGCCGCCAATACGGCACCTCCGGCCGACGCACAAACCGTTGCGCGGCTGCAGCCGCCAGGGCCGCCAGTCCCTGGTGCCCGCAACGAGATTCCTTGCGCGCGCTATGTCGGGCAGCCGATGACCAGATGCGGAGCCAATGTCGAGCGGCTGGCCGACGGCAAAGTCAATGTGACGGTGACCTGGCCCGACAGCGGCACGCGCGTCATCAGCTTCGCCGCCGGCCTGCCGACCAGTTCCGATGCATCGGGCGAATTCCGCTTCACCCGCGAGGGCACCCTGAACATGATCCGCGTAGGCGTTTCCGAACGCTTCGAGATCACGGATCAGTTGGCTGGGTTAGGGAATAGGGCAGTAGGGCAGTAGGGCAGTAGGGTAGTATGTCTTAAGGGGCGCTCGAACCTACTCCCCTACTCCCCTACTGCGTACTCGCATTTTAGGGGGTTACATCAGGCAAAACTCTTCCCTATAAGGCCCTCCTAGCCTGATACCAGAATCGCGAGCACAACCGGCCGGGTCTTCCCGTCCGGTTTTTCGTGCAAGCCGCCTGCCGAACGGACCTTCGATATGCCAAGACGCACCGACATCAAGTCGATCCTGATCATCGGGGCCGGCCCCATCGTCATCGGTCAGGCCTGCGAGTTCGACTATTCCGGCACCCAGGCCTGCAAGGCGCTGAAGGAAGAGGGTTTTCGCGTCATCCTGGTCAATTCCAACCCGGCCACCATCATGACCGACCCGGAGCTGGCCGACGCCACCTATATCGAGCCGATCACGCCGGAAGTGGTTGCCAAGATCATCGCCAAGGAGCGGCCGGACGCGCTGCTACCGACCATGGGCGGCCAGACCGCGCTCAACACTGCTCTGTCGCTGCGTCGCATGGGCGTGCTCGAACGCTACAATGTCGAGATGATCGGCGCCGACGCCACGGCAATAGACAAGGCCGAGGACCGCGCGCTGTTTCGCGAGGCGATGAAGAAGATCGGCCTGGAAACGCCGAAGTCGATGCTGGCCAACGCCACCGACGTCAAGAACGCCGACCGCAAGACGCACGAGGCCGAGCGCGCCGCGTTGAAGGCCGAGAAGCCCGAAAACCTCGACGCCGCGCTCGACGCGCTGGAAACGCGCTGGAACCTCGGCGAGGGCGACCGCAAGCAGCGCTACATCAGCCATGGCATGGCGATCGCCGCCCAGGCGCTCGACCATGTCGGCCTGCCCGCCATCATCCGCCCGTCCTTCACCATGGGCGGCACCGGCGGCGGCATCGCCTACAACCGTGCCGAATTCTACGAGATCGTCCAGTCCGGCCTAGATGCCTCGCCGACCACCGAAGTGCTGATCGAGGAGAGCGTGCTCGGCTGGAAGGAGTATGAGATGGAGGTTGTTCGCGACAAGGCCGACAACTGCATCATTGTCTGCTCGATCGAGAACATCGACCCGATGGGCGTGCACACCGGCGATTCGATCACCGTCGCCCCTGCTCTGACGCTGACCGACAAAGAGTATCAGATGATGCGCAACGCCTCGATCGCGGTGCTGCGCGAGATCGGCGTCGAGACCGGCGGCTCCAACGTGCAGTTTGCCGTCAACCCGGCCGACGGACGCCTGGTGGTCATCGAGATGAACCCGCGCGTCTCGCGCTCGTCGGCTCTCGCCTCCAAGGCGACCGGCTTCCCCATCGCCAAGATCGCGGCAAAACTCGCCGTCGGCTACACGCTGGACGAGCTGGAGAACGACATCACCGGTGGCGCGACACCGGCCTCCTTCGAGCCGTCGATCGATTACGTCGTCACAAAAATCCCGCGCTTTGCCTTCGAGAAATTCCCCGGCGCCGAGCCGACGCTGACCACGGCGATGAAGTCGGTCGGCGAGGTCATGGCCATCGGCCGCACGTTCCAGGAATCGCTGCAGAAGGCGTTGCGTGGGCTTGAAACCGGCCTGACGGGTCTGGACGAGATCGAGATCCCCGGCATCGCGCACGGCGCGGCCAGCCACGCCGACGACCGCAACGCCATCCGCGCCGCCCTCGGCACGCCGACGCCCGACCGGCTGCGCATGGTGGCGCAGGCGATCCGCATGGGCACCTCGCTGGAAGACGTGCACGCCATGTGCAAGATCGACCCGTGGTTCCTCGAGCAGATCGCCGGCATCCTGGCCATGGAAGACCGCATCCGCGAGCACGGCATCCCCGAGGACGCCGCCAATCTGCGCATGCTGAAGGCGATGGGTTTTTCCGATGCCCGCCTCGCCTCCCTGGTCAGGAAAGACGTGGAAGAGATCCAGAAGATTCGCGACAAGCTCGACGTTCATCCGGTTTACAAGCGCATCGACACTTGCGCCGCCGAATTCGCCTCGCCCACCGCCTACATGTATTCGACCTATGAAGTGCCCTTTGCCGGCGCCCTCGCCAACGAGGCGCAGGTCTCGTCGCGCAAGAAGGTCGTCATTCTCGGCGGCGGGCCGAACCGCATCGGTCAGGGCATCGAGTTCGACTATTGCTGCTGCCACGCTGCCTTTGCGCTGCGCGACGCCGGCTTCGAGGCGATCATGGTCAACTGCAACCCCGAAACCGTGTCGACCGACTACGACACCTCGGACCGGCTCTATTTCGAGCCGCTGACGCCGGAGGACGTGCTGGAGATCCTGCGCGCCGAACAGGCGTCTGGCGAGCTGGTCGGCGTCATTGTCCAGTTCGGCGGCCAGACGCCGCTGAAGCTCGCCGACGCGCTGGAGAAGGCCGGCATTCCGATCCTCGGCACCTCGCCCGACATGATCGATCTGGCCGAAGACCGCGACCGCTTCCAGAAGCTGTTGCACAAGCTCGGCCTCAGCCAGCCGAAGAACGGCATCGCCTATTCGGTCGAGCAGGCCCGCCTCGTCGCCGGCGAGCTCGGCTTCCCGCTGGTGGTGCGCCCATCCTATGTGCTGGGCGGCCGCGCCATGCAGATCATCCACGACGAGGGCATGCTGCAATCCTACCTGCTCGACACCGTGCCCGGCCTGGTGCCGGAGGACATCAAGCAGAAATACCCCAACGACAAGACAGGCCAGATCAACACGCTGCTCGGCAAGAACCCGCTGCTGTTCGACACCTATCTGTCGGGCGCCATCGAGGTCGATGTCGACTGCCTGTGCGACGGCAAGTCCACTTTCGTCTCCGGCATCCTGGAACACATCGAGGAGGCCGGCATCCATTCGGGCGACAGTGCCTGCTCGCTGCCGGTGCACTCGCTCCCTTCCGACCTCGTTGACGAGCTGGAGCGCCAGACGGCCGCCCTTGCCCGCGCGCTCAATGTCGGCGGCCTGATGAACGTGCAATATGCGATCAAGGATGGCACCGTCTACGTTCTGGAGGTCAACCCGCGCGCGTCGCGCACCGTGCCCTTCGTCGCCAAGACCATCGGCCGTCCCATAGCCAAGATCGCTGCCCGCATCATGGCCGGCGAGAGCCTGGAAGATGCCTTCGCCCATTACGGCGCCATGCCCGACCCGCGTAACCCCGGCCACATCGCGGTCAAGGAAGCGGTGTTCCCCTTCGCCCGTTTCCCCGGCGTTGACATATTGCTCGGACCGGAAATGCGCTCGACCGGCGAGGTGATGGGCCTCGACCGCGACTTCGCGCTGGCTTTCGCCAAGAGCCAGCTTGGCGCCGGCGTCGACCTCCCACGCTCCGGCACGTTGTTCGTCTCGGTGCGCGACGAGGACAAGAAAGGCATCCTGCCGGCGGTCAAGCGCCTCGCCGGCCAAGGCTTCAAGGTGCTCGCCACGTCAGGCACCGCGCGCTTCCTCGCCGAAAACGGCGTCGCCGCCGAGAAAATCAACAAGGTGCTGGAAGGCCGCCCACACATCGAGGACGCCATCCGCAACCGCCAGGTGCAGATCGTCTTCAACACCACGGACGGCCAGAAGGCGGTGTCGGATTCGAAGTCGCTGCGCAGGGCAACGCTGATGCAGAAGGTGCCGTATTACACGACGCTCTCGGGTGCGGCTGCGGTGGCGGAGGCTATTGCGGCGCTGAGGGCGGGGAGTTTGGAAGTCAGGCCGCTGCAGGAGTATTTTGCTTAGGCGATTAGCCAATCTCCCTCCTTGTGGGGGAGATGGCCGGCAGGCCAGAGGGGGTGCTGTCCCGCCGACGCTGCGATCCCTATAGCACCTTGGTTCTTTCGTGCCGATCCGCCTTCCCCAAGAGGGTGAAGAGGCGTCCTTGCCCGCCCGAGATTGACCGCAAAACAGCTAACGTTGCTGTCGCTCGGCTCAGTTGAGAAACCCAATAAACCGTCCCGCGAACAGCACCGACGTCCACAGCACCAGCGAAAGCACCGCCAGGATGGTGACGGTCCCGCCGGCCGGCTCGTCACCGCCTTTTGCGCGGCGCATGAAGACGAGGAAGTTGGCGCCGGCGAGGAGGATGAGTGTCATCTTGGCGAGGAAAATCGGCATCGCCGCATACTCCCTCGCCCTGACTGAAAAGAGCAGCGACCCCGTGACAAGCGCGCCGGCGAACGCGGTAAATGCGGTGCGGCGCAGCAACGCGACGAACGCCGCCTGCGGCAGTGAGCGGAAGGCGCCGAGGACTCTGAGGTCCATGAGCCAGACGCTGGTCAGCAGCGCGCCGATCGACATGATGTGGAGCGCATTGACTATGGGGTAGGCGACGAATGAGGCCTTCAATGCCCGCACGAAGGCGAGTTGCTCGATGCCGGCGAGGAACTCGTCCATTCAAGCCGGCGGCACACGGTCGGGATAGACGTCATAAGCCTTACCGTTGACAATGACGCGGGCTGCTTTCATGCGCTTTTCGGCCTCGTCGAGCGAGCGGTGGCCGATCGCGGTCACCTCGTCGCCGATCTTGGCAACCTCCTCCGTGAAGCCGGCGGCAATGGTTCGGGACGGCGGCGCCATCTCCACCCTCCAGACCTCTCCCTCTGCGTCGACATCCAGCGTGGCGTGCGGATTGCCGATATAGATGGCCGTGATCTTGCCCCGGAGTTCGAAAAACCCGTCCTCGGTCCACGACCAGCCGTGATGGGCGTAAGCCGCGGTGCCGGCGGCAAGGATCACTGCCGCTGCCAGCGTGACGTTCCGAATCCCGTTGAAAGGTGACTGCATCGCTCGCCTCCTCGGCTCATCCCGTCAGTATTCGAGAGTAGGTCGCGGCGCGGCAACGTCAAATCACATCGGTGCGAAGGGCAGTTGGCGGAGCTGCCGATCTCCGGGGAGATGCCCGGCAGGACAGAGGGGGTGCTGTCCCTCCGGCCTGTCAGCCCATCGCAGCCAAGCCCTCCGGCTGATTCCCGGCTGGGAATGGCTGAAGTTGGAGATCCGTCCCACCCCCCTCTGTCCTGCCGGACATCTCCCCCGCAAGGGGGGAGATCGGATGTGAGGGCGCAGCGCCAACCTGGAAGCGATTGTCCCGCGGAATGAACGGTCCGGTCTTGCTTATGACGTATATGCACGCCATGTTCGGCACGCCGCTCTTCTTGTCCATCGGATGAAGGTCGGAGACTCAACACCTGAACGAGGCAAACCATGAGCAGTATTAGAGACCGTCAGGAAGGCTTCGAAAAGAAGTTTGCGATGGACGAGGAGACGAAGTTCAAGGCCATGGCGCGCCGTAACAAGCTGCTCGGCCTATGGGCCGCCGAAAAGCTCGGCAAGACCGGCGAGGACGCCGACGCCTATGCGAAAGAGGTGGTGCGCGCGGACTTCGAAGAGGCCGGGGACGACGACGTGTTCCGCAAGATACGCGCCGATCTCGACGCAGCCGGCGTCGCCCAGTCGGACCATCAGATTCGCAGCGCCATGGCCGAACTGTTGGTGACTGCGGTCGAGCAGATCAAAACGAGCTGAGAGCAGCGCCAGCTTAAAGCGCATCGCGACGCGCTTTAAGTTCTTGTTTTATGCATGTCGTTATCCCAAAACCGCTGCGCACTTTTGGGCGACATGCACTAGCTGTGGGCGGCCACCAAATCCTTTATGCGCTCTTCGTGCATCCGCAGCGTCGGTAGCGTCTTCTTGGCGAATTCCTTCAGCGCCGGGTCTTCGCCTGACCGCGCATAGGTGGAAAACAGCGCCAATGCCTGCTTGTGCGCCTCGGTCTGCAGGATGATGTATTTCGCCTGGAATTCATCGCCGTCGAGGGTGTTTAGCTGGTCCAGCATCGCCTGGTCCTTCGGCAACAAAGCGGGGCCGCTCGGTGTCACCGAGGCGGTGGTCTGGCTCTGTTCGAGAGCTGCCTTGAAGTCCTCACCAGCCTTGGTGTGATCTTTGACCATCAGCGAGGCGAAATCCTTCACATCGGCGGCGACGTTCTTGCCCTGCGCCAGCTTGCTGCTTTCGATTTCGAACTGGCCGGCACTGGCGACGGTCCTGGAAAAGGTGGCGGTGTCGACCTTGCTGTCGGTCGGAGCGGGAAGATCGGCCGGCTGGGAACTGGACTGGGCGAAAGCTGCGGGCGCTGCAGCAAGCAGGGCAAGTGCGGCAATGGCAAGATTCGGTCTCATTGGAACCTCCGGGTTGTAATCCTCGGAGAGTTAACGTGACGCAAGCGGCGAAGTTGCGCCTTTCCTTCTCCCCTTGTGGGAGAAGGTGGCCGAGCGAAGCTCGGTCGGATGAGGGGTGTTCCAGCTTGGCAGGACGCTTGCTGGAGCAGCCCATCGGCGCCGAGACGGCGCATATTTGCCAACGCCTCATTTCTTCCAACACCCCTCTACCGTCTCGGCGCTAACGCGCCGATCCACCTTCTCCCACAAGGAGACCTTTGCACAGAAGCCGAACGGTGATTCTGTGGTGAAGGTTGGAGCAGGGAGATTCGGGATGGCGGATCGTGTTTTGGGTCAGTTGAGTCTGGCGGACGGTCTGGCGGCGTCGGATGAGACGA